>NZ_JBQFOV010000015.1:0-93424 GCF_056533885.1 Ruegeria sp. F12
CTTGCGGTCGAAACCGCCAACGTGGTCGCACCATCAGATTCGATCGGAGTCGTCACATGGCCGATAGTGTCGTCATCGTTGAGGTCCACATTATAGAATGCTTCGACATCGACCACGTTGCCCACACTTTGACCCGAAACATAAACGCCCTGGTCATCCAGGATCCATTCAAAATACGCATTACCCTGATCGGTTTTCCACAGAAGACGATACCCGCCCGAGCCAGCAGCCTCAGCTTGAATCGCACTCCAACCGTCCAGCGTCTCATCACCGACAACAACGCTGTCCACAGTGATTGCAATTGGGGTATTTCCGCCGCCCAGAAGGTAAATACCATGAGACGCGTGTTGAAGAACCGTGCCTGTGTTCTCGATGTCTAGAATCTGTGTGGCCGATGAAATGCCAGCGTAATTATACGATTGCGATCCGTTCGAGAACTCGAAAAGCTCAACATCGCTGGACACTGTGAAAGAGGTCTGTGTCAGCACGTTGTAGAACGTATAGGTGCTGCCATTGTCTTGGAACAGGTAGGTATTCAACCCGCTAATAAAGCGAACGATGTCAAACCCCGTCCCGCCGGTGAATGAACCGTTATTGTCCTGCACAATGGCAGTGTCGTTTCCTTCACCACCGTCAACCGTATCCTGGCCGGTCCCGTTTGCGACATAGATGGTATCGTGGCCTGTACCGCCGTTGATCATGTTATTGTTGCTGCCGTCCGAGAGCGAGTAAATGATGTCGTTTCCACCATTTCCGTTCAAAGTGTTGACGGCAGCATTGCCAGTAATTGTATCGCTTCCTGATCCGCCAGACGCGTTTTCGATCACCACACCATAAGCGATAGTAAAACCGCCCTGTACGCCATCGACATAGGAAATAGCACCACCACCGAACGGACTATAGTCAAGTGTCGCAGGGCGCAGGTCGATTATGGCGGCGGCGCTACCAGTATGTCGAATTGTGTCTATTCCACCAGTGTCCCAAATGGCCTGGTATCCAACACCGGCGGTATTGAACGACGCCAGATCATAGGTATTGGCACCGGAATTATAGGTGGTATTTGCTCCGTACATGGCTTGAAGTGCTGCAATATCCAGCGCCCCAAGACCGGTCGATCCGCCATACGTCGCATTCACCGGCAATTGGCCGTTCACCTGAGTCCAGCCATCATTGTACGACATCACAGTGAAAACACCCTGATTCAGGTTGCCATCGCCGTACGAAAAGAAGGGCGAAGTCACACCATTCAGAACCGTTGTGCCCAACCCGGTGTCATGCGGGTGGCCTAGGCCCAAGGCGTGACCAAGTTCGTGCAACAAAGTGGTAAAAAAGAAACCACCCGGGTCGCCGTTCCCGCCCAACCCTGTGGTCCAGAAATCTGTATTGAACGCGCCTTCGGACGGAGAGTTAGACGGCGTATAGTGATATCCGAGAGTGCTCGATGAACCGAAAAAACTGCTCGAAGATGGGGCAATGATTTCGTAGATATCCGCTTCTAGCCAAGAAGATACTTCAACAAACTGTACATTTGCCACGGCTTCGATGGCCGCCAGCGCCGCGCGGAAATCTGCCTTGTGGGACTCTGTCCAGGATTGAGAATCCAGGTATTGATCAAAATTATATGTAATGACCGTCGTGGTATTGGGGTTCCCATCGCCGTAGGCAACGTCACCCTGAATAGCACTAAGAGGGGAAGCCGAACTGGGTCCGGGAATAAAAGTGGTCATATCAACAACCTCAAGAATATTTCAGGCCTGCGTTACCAGCGCTGTAATTTCACGCCAAAGTTGTCATTAACAAGGCAACACTCCCGCCATGGCGCAAAACAGCGTCGGGGGCAAATCACAATGCCAGCCCGCACAGACTCCGAACCAAAAGCGTTGTCTAGAGGACACGCGTTCGTGAGCATTCACGCATTTTGCGAGATTGACGTCAGGAATCGCGGGTTCGCTGGCGAGAAAACAGTAAGGGCATAAAGCTACATGTGCAAACAGCGGCAGTCGATATTCACTCAGCCACCTCTGGTTCAGCCGCGCTTTTCTTGAACTGCTGGTCAAACAGACGACGGAAGCTGCCGTTCTGTTTCATCAGCTCGTCCAGATTGCCTTGCTCAACAACGGCTCCATCCTGGACCACCATGATCTTGTCTGCTTCAAGGATCGTGGAAAGACGGTGCGCAATCACAACGACGGTCATATCTGCGGTCAGAGAATCCAAAGCTTGTTTTACGAGAGATTCGGATTCTGCGTCCAACGCGCTGGTGGCTTCGTCCAGCAACAGAATTTCCGCCTTTCGCAGGATCGCACGGGCGATGGCGATGCGCTGTTTCTGGCCTCCGGACAAAAACGTGCCGTTTTCTCCAACTTGCGTGTCATAGCCGTCGGACAGCTCCGTGATGAAGTCGTGGGCGTGTGCAGCCCGCGCCGCCGCAATCACCTCTTCGTCGGTGGCCTCTGGTGCGGAACATCGCAGGTTGTCCATCACCGAGGCCGAAAACAGGAACGTATCCTGCCCAACATAAGAAATCTTGCGCCGCAGAGACGCGTAGCTGGCATGGCGCAGGTCCTGGCCATCAATCTCCACCTGTCCTTCATCGGGGTCATAAAATCGCATGATCAGACCGAAAATCGTAGATTTTCCGCCACCGGATTGACCGACAAGCGCGGTGGTCTTGCCCGCCTGGAAAGTCAGGTTCATGTCCTCGATGACAGGTATCGTACCTTTGTAGCCAAACGTCACATTGCGCAGTGCAATCTCACCGGGGCCGTCCAGCAGATCATGGGCGTCGGGGCTCTCCTGCATCGTGTCTTCCTGGTCCAGCAAGCCAAACAGAAGACCGACACCAACCATGGCAGCTTCAATCTGAACCCGCATCTTGGAGAGGCGCTTAGCCGGCTCATAGGCCATCAACAGGGCCGTGATAAAGGACATCAACTGACCTGCAGTAGGCGGCTCGGACCCCGCGATACCCATCGTGCTGACGATCAGAACACCGGCAACTGCCAAACCGGCCAGAAACTCCATCAGCGGGCTGGCGATGGATTGAAGCCGGGCGATATCGTTTGCACGCTCCTCCACCTTGCGGATCGCGGTGTCCATCCGTGTAATCATGCGGTCTTCCAACGCAAAGACCTTGATTACTTTGATCCCCGCAGATGTCTCTTGCAGTACGCGAATGATCTCGGCCAGTGATTTGAACTCGGCCTGCATGATCGAACGTACGCTTTTCAACAAGCGGCGCACGCCATACAGCGCAACCGGTCCAACGAGGAAAAACATGATCGACAAGACGGGTTGCTGATAAACCATTACGATCACCAGACCCACGAGGGTCAAAGCATCACGCACAAACCCGGTGACCAGGATATCAATCAGTCTCCGCGCCGACTGAGCTCCATTTGTCGTCCTCATCAAAAGGTCCGAGGATTCATTGGCCGAAAAGAAAGACACCCCATGGCGCAGCAGCTTGCGATACACCCGGTCTTGCTGGGCGGCCACAATACGGTTGCCAGCCCGCGCCAGATAGATGGCCTGAACATAGGTAGCGAGCGCTTTGGCAAGAAAAAGACCCACAACGCCAAGCGCAATCAAAGAGGCATAGCTTCTCATTTCCGGGCTGGTCATGGCGTCCACGATGTATTCCATCATGAAAGCCGCCCCTGCGGTCGTAGCAGCAACTGCAATCATCGCAACGATTGCAACGGCATACAGTCTGCCCTGCGCAAAAAAGCTCTCGCTGATGAGACGACCCATATAGCCAGATCGCCATTCATCCCAGGCGCGCTTAATCATTGCATTCTCCAGATCGTGAAACCATGCGCTCGCCCAGATAACCCATATTCCGGTTTGCCAAAAGGGCAGATAATACACCGCGACAGACTAGCCCCGTCCGGGGGCGATCAAGTTCCGCGTCAAAATAGGTGGGGTCTATAGGCGAAACAAGTCTTACAAACTCTCGACAACCTGCCTAAAATTGCCTGACCGTACTCGGAAAGGGCAGCTACCAAGCAGCAAAATGCCCACAGCGCAGATATCGACGGCGGAAGTCTGCGCAATTGTATTTACCCAATTTTGGCGATGTTCAAACTGCGAAATTGTGTTACTCTTGAGCACGTTAATATACGCACTACCATATTCAAAGCGATGATCACGTTGCGCACGCATAAATTGTTTTCTGCATCGCGGTCAGCCAGACTGACCTTCTTGTCGCACCGGCAAATGCAAGCCGCCAATTGCGCTTGTACTAGCCAATTGAGATACGTAGTAACGCGGTAGAGCATTTTTGGAATCCATATTGTGTCGATCCGGACTTTCATTCTTAGTCTACCAAAAGATGTAGAGCGTCGGCGCTTCTGCGAGCGTGAGCTTACGCAACACGGGCTGCATCACGAATTTTGTGACGCGATATCTGGCGATCAGATGGCCGAGGCCGATCTGCGCTGCGTCTACGATGCCGATATGAACCGGATAAAGTTCAAGCGGCCTCTTAGTCGAGGAGAGGTCGCCTGCACATTGGGGCATCGAAAGATCTGGCAAATAATTGCCGAATCCGATCAGTGTGTCAGCTTGGTTCTTGAGGACGACGCCACCTTTATCGTTGACCCACAGCCTTTCCTGAACGCTCTCGAAGATTGCCCCGAGTGTTTTGAGGACGTGATGATCAAACTAGATGGCGTGCCGGGGAATAACCTTCAGGTTCTGACGTCATTTGCAGATCAACACCTTGTTTTATCAGACAGATTACCTCCAAGAACCACCGGCTATGTTCTGGGTCGCCGCGCTGCACAGCGTCTGTTGAAGCCCGAAGCGCCCATCTCGAGACCGATCGATATCGACTTGAAATTTTATTGGGAACATAACGTCCCCATTCTGACCCTGCGCAAGCAAATGATTACGGAACGGCAGAACAGCGAAAGCAATATTGATCCTTGTCGCCGCCGTGCCAAACCCGGCTCACCGTTGAATAGATTTGTCCGTAACCTGGTGTATCAGGCGAAATACACGCACGGACGGTTGAGTCACCCTCTGAACCCGGACATGATCGAAGGACTGGCCCCATTGATGCGGGCAGATAGTCAGGTTCAAAAGCACGCATGAAAAAAAACCTCGTGGTTGTCCGGGCGGGCAACAACTCGTTGCACCACAGATGGCAAGACTTGCCGTTAAAGCAGCGCGACTACGATTTGCTGGTCAGCTATTTCTCGGACGATGCTTTTGCGGCCTTCACCCCGCAGCCGGGCGTTGAGGCTGTTTTGATCAAGGGCGGCAAGTGGGATGGCTTATACAAGACGCTGTCCGACAGGGATCTGGACCACTATGACTTCATATGGTTGCCGGATGACGATCTGGACATCAGCGCGCAGGATGTGAACGCCCTGTTTCAAGCCATGCGCACTCATGGATTGCGCATCGCACAGCCATCACTGACACTCGACAGCTACTATTCGCATTTTGTTTTTAGCCGATGCCCCGGATTTGTGCTGCGCTATATCAACTATATCGAGATCATGGCCCCGTGCCTGCATCGGGATGTTTTGAAAAAGGCCCTGCCCCTGTTTCAAGGTACAATGAGCGGATACGGGCTGGACTACATCTGGTGTCGCTGGGCCGAGGCCGGAGCGTTCCGAACCGCCATTCTGGACGAAATCGCGATGCACCACACCCGTCCGGTAGGAAAGGCTCTAAAATCAGCCATGGCTGAAACCGGCAACCTGAGCTCCGAACAGGAAGAGGCCGTCCTGAAAGAGATGTTCGATCTGACCCGCCGCACCGTGCCCATCGTCTTTGCTGGGATCTTGCAGGGTGGGCAGCCGATCTCGGGGCGGGTGCAGCTTGGCTGGCGCATGTGCAAAAGCTGGATGTCCGTTCTGTCGGAGTTTCGCGACAGAGGATCAGCCCGATCAGGCATCCTCAAGATCGCGCGCCGGCAATTGTCCAAGCCGTTGGACATGACGACCATCACGTCAAAACAGAAAGGACCCTGAATGAGCACGCGGCATTTCCTGATGGTTGGGGCCGGGCTTTCGGGCGCGGTCATCGGCAGGTCGCTGGCAGAACGGGGTCATAAGATCACCATTGTGGACAGCCGCGATCATATCGGCGGCAATTGTCACACCCATCGCGACGCAGAAACAGGCGTTCTGGTTCATGTCTATGGCCCCCATATTTTCCACACCGATGACGAAGAGGTCTGGAATTACGTGAATCGCTTTGCGACATTCCGGCCATACAAGAACCGGGTGAAAACAACATCCCAAGGCCGGGTGTTCTCGCTGCCGGTCAATTTGCACACGATCAACCAGTACTTCGGCACCACCCTGCGCCCGGATGAGGCGCGCGCCTTTATCACCCAAGAACAGGCCGATACTTCGATCACCGACCCACAGAGCTTTGAGGAACAAGCGTTGCGCTATGTCGGTCGCGATCTCTATGAGGCGTTTTTTAGGGGCTACACAATCAAGCAATGGGGCTGCCACCCCTCTGAACTGCCTGCGTCAATCCTCAAACGTCTGCCGGTGCGGTTCAACTACGACGACAATTACTTTTTTCACAGATTTCAAGGAATGCCGGAGGAAGGGTATTCCGACATGATTGCCGGTATCCTCGATCACCCTGCAATCACGGTTCAGCTGGAAACAACATTCAATCGCGAAATGGGCGCCGCGTTTGACCACGTGTTCTATTCCGGCCCGCTGGATGGCTATTTCGACTATGAGCTTGGTCGGCTGGGCTATCGCACTTTGGATTTCGAGCGGTTCACCTATGAAGGCGACTATCAGGGCTGCGCGGTCATGAACTATGGCGACGAGGACGTGCCCTTCACCCGCATTACCGAGCACAAGCATTTTGCCCCGTGGGAAGACCATCAGGGATCGGTTTGCTACCGCGAATACTCGCGCGCAGCTGGCCCCGACGACATCCCGTATTACCCGATCCGGCAGGTGAAGGAAAAAGCCTTGTTGAAGGACTATGCGGATCTGGCCGAGGCGGCACAAAATGTCACCTTTGTGGGTCGACTCGGGACTTACCGCTATCTCGATATGGACGTCACCATTCGCGAGGCGCTGGATACAGCAAACGCCGCACAGGCCGCAGTTTCAAACGGGGAAATCCTGAAGCCGTTCTTTGTTTCGGTTCTGTAAGCGGCGCATCCATACAGTTTGAAACCAAGGGCGCATTTAGCGTTTAGGCATGCGCCTCTTGGCTTTCATCCGTCAGCTTGCCCGAGGTGATTGCCGCCAAAGCGACCATCACCGCTGCTGTTCCCAACACCAAAGGCAATCCACCGATCTGATAGGTCAGTCCGGACAGTACCGTGCCCAGCAACCGGCCTGTGGCGTTGGCCATGTAGTAGAAGCCAACATCCATCGTGACACGCTCGGATTTGGTGAAGGCGAGGATCAGGTAGGAATGCAGCGCCGAATTGACAGCAAACAGCGCCCCGAAGACCAACAAGCCCAAAACCAGTGTGATGGTCAGCCATGTTTGCGGTCCGCCCGAGATCAGAACCGCCACGGTCAGCGCCGACGGGACACAGAACAGGCCTGCGGCCCAGCTTCGGGCAGCGTTTATCAGGTCGCCCTCGGTCCTGTCTTGGGCGCGCAGGATTATGGGTGCGTTGGCCTGAATGACGCCATAGAGGATGATCCAGAACGCCATAAAGGTGCCGATCATGAAAAAGGCCGCGCGATTGCCCTCTTCCGTGCCATCGGACAAAACGGCGTAGAAATAGATTGGGATGCCGACCACAAACCACACGTCACGGGCACCAAACAAGAAGACCCGCGCGGCGGACAGCCAATTGACGTTGGCAGATTTTGAGAAAACCTCGGAGAACTTCGCGCCCTTGCGCCCTTTGGGCAGACCGGGAGGCATAAACCGGACAACCGCGAACAGGATCACCGCCAGAACGATCGCCATCACGATAATAGCCGCCTGAAAGCCCAGTGTAGCCAGCATGGCTGCACCAAGAAGGAAGCCCAGCCCTTTGACAGCGTTCTTTGATCCGGTGAGCAAGGCGACCCAGCGAAACAGCTCACCGCCCTCTGTCGGGGCCAACAGTTTCACTGCGGATTTCGAGGACATCTTGGCCAGATCCTTGGCCACTCCGCTTGCGCCTTGAACAATCATGACAAAGGCCACAGATGCGCCAATCGCCCAGTTAGGGTCTAGTTGCGTCAGCGCCAGCAGCGCCACCACCTGCAACCCAAGCCCGGCATAGAGTGTCGAGGTCAAACCAAACCGAGCCGCGATCCAGCCCGCCGCAAGGTTCGTCACCATCCCTGCGATTTCATAGAGAACAAACAGATAGGCCAACTGCACCGGCGAGAAGCCCAGCGTATGAAAGTGCAGCAGCACCAACATCCGCAGGGCTCCGTCGGTCAGCATAAAGGCCCAATAAGCCGCCGTGACCGCGATATAGGCCGACAGCCCCTCAGGCCGGTCGGTCACAGCGCGTTCCCCACCATCAGTGCCACGTCAACCAAACGGTGCGCATAGCCCATCTCGTTGTCATACCACGCATAGATTTTCACCTGCGTCCCGTTCACCACCATGGTCGAGGGCGCATCGACGATCGAGGAGCGTTCGTCATTGGTGTAGTCGGTGGATACCAGCGGCCGGGTCTCATAGCCCAGAATACCTTTCAGCTCGCCATCGGCGGCGGTTTTGAAGCAGGTGTTGACCTCTTCAACGGTTGTTTCGCGTTCAACCTCGAACACGCAATCGGTCAGCGAGGCGTTCAGCAGGGGCACCCGCACCGCGTGGCCGTTCAGGCGGCCTTTCAATTCGGGGTAAATCAGCGTGATCGCCGTGGCCGAGCCAGTCGTGGTCGGGATCAGCGAGTTCAATGCCGACCGCGCGCGCCGCAGGTCCTTGGCGGGGCGGTCCACGATGGTTTGCGTGTTTGTCACATCGTGGATCGTGGTCATCGAACCGTGGCGAATGCCCAGATTTTCATGGATGACCTTTACGACCGGAGCCAGACAATTGGTGGTGCAGGACGCCGCGGTCACGATGTGGTGGGCTGCGGGGTCATAAGTGCTTTCATTAACGCCCATCACGATATTGGCCGTGGGGCCGTCCTTGACCGGGGCCGAGACGACAACCTTCTTCACCCCTGCCTCGAAATACGGTGCCAGCTTAGCCTCGGTCTTGAACACGCCCGTACAGTCGATCACCACATCCACGCCATCCATAGGCAGGTCGGACAGGTCTTTGGTGCCAATGAACGGCAGGCGCGTGCCATTGATCGTCACGCTGTCGGCGTCATGGGTAAATTCCGCATCCCAGCGGCCATGAACAGTGTCAAATTCCAACAGGTGCGCATGCATCTCGGGGTCGCCAGCGCTATCATTGATCCAGGCGATCTTGGCGCCCTTCTCGAGCAGAGGTTTTAGGGCCAGTTTGCCCATCCGGCCAAGGCCGTTTACCGCGTAAGTCGTCATTGCATGTCCTCAATAGGTGTTCTGGCGATGTCATCCACGGCCGTTTGTAAAGCGATCCGATCCAGGCTTTCGACGGGTAGAGAGGTAAACGCCTCGATCCGTCGCTTCAGCGCGCCATAGGCGTTCTGGAAGGCCAGGCTTTTCTCGGCGTCCGTGCCCATGGCCTTGACCGGGTCAACCATGCCCCAATGGCCACTGATGGGTTGTCCTTCCCAGGCCGGACAATCCTCGTTCGCGGCCTGATTGCAGACGGTGAACACGAAATCCATCTCTGGCGCGCCATCGGCTGCAAATTCAGACATATGCTTGGACCGCAAAGCCGAAGTATCGTGCCCTTTGTCAGCCAGAACCTGCATCGCGAAGGGGTTCAATTCAGAGGTCGGCTTTGTGCCTGCAGAATAAACGTTGAACCGATCCCCACCCAAGCTGCGCAGGATGGATTCGGCAAAGATCGAACGGGCGGAGTTGCCCACACACAGAAAAAGGACGTTGTATTTCCGGTCCGGCATAGTCTTGGCTCCTTGGGTGGAGGGCATACAGATATCGGGCCGACCTTTGCAGCAATCTTTCAGCAGGAAGTCCAGCATGTGCTGCACATTCGTCATCTCGATCGAATAGAGCAGCGATGTCCCCAACCGCTCCTGCCGCACCAGTCCCGCGCGTTGCAGAGCATTCAGGTAGTTCGACAAGGTGCTGGGTTTAATATCCAGCTGCACTGCCAGTTCACCGGCAGGAACAGTGTCAGGAAAGCGTCGCATAAGCATGCGAAACACCATTAACCGCTGCGGATGGCCCAGGGTGGTCAACTGATCTGTCGCTTCAAATTCCATATTTCACGAAATAACGAAATAAGAGATGCGCAACAACCACTGTTCAACGCTGTTACAAAAAATTCACAGTAAGGGTTCTGCACCCAGAGCCTAAGAACTGGGCTTGCGCGCCTGACCCGGACGGTTTAAACGAGCCCTCGCTTGCCTCAATAGCTCAGCTGGTAGAGCAGGTCCTTCGTAAGGACAAGGTCGGGGGTTCGAGTCCCTCTTGAGGCACCAAAAATAGCTGTATTTTACCAATTTTTGAATACTTTTGCGATAAATTGATAAATATCCCCTGATTTGTCCCCCGATTTTTTGTTGATGACTGATGATCCCGGGTTGATTTCAATTCCATGCCCATCGCCCAATTCCTACTGTTAAGAATGGCCATACTATTAAGCACGTCCGCTTTGGCTCAGGAGCGGACCTTTGCCAAAACTGACTGAGCGTCTGCTAAGCGGACAAAGCGGTCTGTGGTTCTCCAATCAAATCGGCCGACCTTGGGTTTGCAGTACACGGTTGTGGAGAGTGAGAAGGATTAGTTGTCTTCACTTCCGGAAGTTTAGTGTCTCAATTGGCACCCTTATTGCATGCTGAGCAGGACGTTATGGCTCACGAGTGTCCAAATACCCTCCGGTTAAGCCCTTTTGAGTGTCAGATGGTATCGTCCCAAAATTAGGTTGTTGGTTGTTCGGGTGCGTCACCTAGAGCCAGCAGCAAAAGAATAGCCAAAAGGGGTGATCCAACCAGACCGATCAGGAACCAGATCAAACCGGATCGGTTGCGCCGCCCTGCCATCGTGATCGGCAGGATATAAAGCCAGATCACGACAACCAGCAAGATGAGCATAAAAATCAACTGGATAACTGGTGCGTCCATGAAATTTTGCCTTTCGTATCTTGACGCCATTTTTAAATCGGCTGATCCGGTTAGATAGACAATGGCCCGAAAGCGTTTTCGGGTATTAATTTAGCCCAACATGGGTCCCGGGCGTCCCAACCCTCTCCCTTTGGGTTCCTTGGCTATCAGACAGTGCCGTCCAAATGTTTGGTGCTTTCCGGGTCACAAGGTAGCAAGGTCGGCAAAACGGATAAAGTGGGTGTTCAAGGAACCTTTTAAAGCGCCTTTTCAATGAACTTTGAAAAAAGCTCACCCTGCGAGTTGATCCTAAGTTTCGCGTAAATGTTGCGTCTGTGGATGCGGACTGTGCCTGGAGAGATGCCGAGAATTGTGCCAACAGCTTCTGCCGAATGGCCCTTCAATGTGAACTCAACGACTTCTCGTTCTCGTGACGTCAGAACGCCATCGCCAAATGCCTGGAATGCTAGATCAACGCGACGACTAACGCCATTCGCTGCGGCGCCGCGGGCCATCGTTGGAAAGTCACTCCAATGTTTGCAACAGGCTGCCCGAACGAGCGGCCATAGAGCTTGCAAATGACGAATTTCCTTGGCGGAAAAAGGCTTCTCTGCTCGCATGAGCGAGACCACAACCATCCCAACGCCTGGGATATCGATAAAGTAGCCAATCTCCTCTGCTAACCCAGTCCTTTTGTAATAGCTGCGATAGTATTCGCCCTGATAGAACCTGTCCGGTGCGATATCGCGCATGCGGTACAGACCCGGTGTTATCGGTTTTGTCGCGGCCAAAAAAAATGGATCAAGTACGTAGGGCCCTGCTTGGTAATCCTCAACAAAAATACGCCGTTTGCTTTTGGGAAAATCGTCGTGAAGGTCTATAGGCGCTTCGGTTCCGACATGGCCAAACACCACCGTAAAATCGAATGGTGCGACCTGCCGCAAGCCATCTGCCAAAGCACATGGAAATTCTGGGGTTCCGATCTTCTCCACGACCCTGCCGGCCTCTTCCATCCAATCGTACACGCGCCGCTCCAGATTTTCGAAAAGCACCTCTATACCCCAATTGTGGTATATACAGTTATTCCGAGTTATTGTTACTTTTTCCTTGTTTGAGTGGTATGCCAACAAATGCCAAAAAATCAAGCAAAAGGAAAACGGCAGTATATGAGCTTTGACATGAGCGTCACCATGCAGACGATTGCGGAACTCCGAGGAGTGACCAAGACCTTCGGGAATGTGGTCGCCGCCAAAGACCTGAATCTTTCCATTGGGAAAGGAGAGTTCCTGTCGTTCTTAGGCCCATCTGGTTGCGGCAAAACCACTGCGCTTAGAATGTTGGCAGGTTTCGAGAAGCCAACCGAAGGTCAGGTGTTGCTCGATGGAGAAGTCGTCAACGACTTGGATGCGCACCATCGCCCAGTCAACATGGTGTTTCAGCACTATGCTCTTTTTCCTCACCTAAGCGTGTTCGACAACATCGCGTACGGCCTGCGCCAACAACGACCACGCGTAGACAAACAAACAATCGCGACAAAGGTTGAGCAAGCGCTGGAAACTGTCCGTCTTGGTGGGTTTGGCCCACGTCGCATCTGGGAGATGTCTGGTGGTCAGCAGCAACGCGTCGCTTTGGCGCGTGCGATCGTAAACGAGCCCAAGCTTTTGCTGCTTGATGAACCAATGGCTGCTCTGGATCGAAAGCTTCGAAAAGAAATGCAGTTTGAACTGCAGAACCTGCAACGACAACTGGGAATAACTTTTGTCCTCGTCACGCACGACCAAGAAGAAGCGCTTTCAATGTCCGACCGAATTTGTGTGATGGAAGGCGGCAGTATTGTGCAGGTTGGCAGCCCACGCGAACTCTATGACATGCCCCGCAGCCGCTACGTGGCTGGATTTGTAGGCACCTCAAATTTCTTTGATGCAACTGTGACTGACTCAGCAGCCGACCAAATCACTGTGCGTTTAGCGAGTGGCCAAAAGGTGCGCGGAACTCCGGAGATTCCAATAGATGCAGGGCAGGAAGTGTGCGTTAGTATCCGTCCTGAACAGATCACGCTGACCCGCGCGCTACCCACAGCTGAAATCGCTCTGCCAGTTACCATTCAAAATCGGATCTTCCTTGGGGAGCACACAGAATACCTTGCGCGCAACGAAGCACTGGGTGATTTCCACGTACTTGTGCCAAGGCAAGCGGAATTGAACGAGGGGACGTTCAATGCAGGAGAGCAGGCCTTTGTTTCATGGGGCGAAGGCGCACTGCTGATCCTGGAAAAATAACAAATCCCGCAATCCAACAACAGAGAGGTTCACAATGACCAAGGATAATGGGACTATTTCCAAGCAAAAGTTCATGGAAGAGCTTCGCCGGTACCAAAAGGGTTCGGTTACACGGCGACATTTCTTAGGCGTGACAGGTCTTGGGATGGCAACGGCCGTTCTGGGCACGGCCATTCCTGGGTTGCGTCCACGCCCGGCATTTGCTGCCGGGGACATTGGCGACCGAGTGATCCTCGCCACATGGCCGAACTACCATGACGAGATGAACTTCGAAGCCTTCACGGAAGCCACTGGCGCCCATGTTCAGGTCAATGTTTTTGGCTCGAACGAAGAGATGTTGGCAAAACTACAGGCTGGAGGGTCTGGCTGGGACGTTTTCGTTCCAACCAACTACACGATCACTACGTATGTGGGTGAAGATCTGATCATCCCGCTCGATACGTCCAAACTGCCAAACTACGACGCAGGTTCATTCGAACAGCGCTTTTCCGATGCCGGTTCTGTCGATGGCCAGCTTTACGCGGTGCCAAAAAACTGGGGCACGACTGGCTTTGCAGTGAACACCAGCAAGCTTGACGGCGCTCCGACTCCAACCACATGGAAAGAGTTCTGGGACCTTACTATGGAAGGTTACTCAGGCCGGACAATGGTGCATGATTACCAACTCACCACCATCGGTAATGCACTGAAATACTTCGGCTACTCCTTCAACTCGGTCGATGAGAAGGAACTGGCGGATGCCGAGAAATTGTTGCTGGATGCCAAACCGCATCTGTTTGCAATCTCGTCGGATTATCAGCCACCGATGCGTAACGGTGACGCCTGGATGACGATGTGCTGGACAGGTGACGGCAAGCAGATGAATGTCGACATGCCTGAAATCGCCTACGTTCTGGGAACTGAGGGCGGTGAACTCTGGTCCGACTACTACGCTATTCCTAAGGGCGCACCCCATATGGATGCCGCTTATGCCTTGATCGACTTCCTGCTGAACCCGGAAGTTAATGCGAAAGAAGTCCTCGCTCACGGCTATCCATCGGCTGATGCTCGCACCAATGCGTTGCTGCCGAAGGAACTACTGGAAGATCCGATCCTTTATCCGGCAGCTGACCTTCTGAATGCACTCGAGTTCGGCGCGGCGGCTACACTAACCGATCCAAACCGTGCCGAGTTGCTCGCCCGCTTCAAGTCGGCCTAAGCGGCAAGGCCGCCAATATCGGAAAAGACGAGGACAAAATGACCGAACGAGGCAGAAAAGCACTGTTGCTGGTTCCAGCAGGAATATGGCTTTTGGTAATGCTAGCCCTTCCTCTGCTGGTCGTCTTCGTCTTTTCCTTTGGCGAACGGGGTGCCGCCGGAGGCTACGTTCCAGCGTTCACGTTGGAACAATATGCCAACCTTCCTGCGCGATGGACGGCGTTTAAGAACACTTTGATCCTTGCACCTCTGGGGACTATCGCTGCGTTGGTAATTGCCTACCCGCTCGCCTACTTTCTTGCGGTGCGTTGTTCACCAAAGTGGAGAACTTCGCTGTTGATCCTAGTGATCGTGCCGTTCTGGACATCGATCCTGATCCGGTCATACGCTTGGATTTTCATCCTTGGGGGGCGTGGCTTGCCCGCTTTACTGGAGTCGATCGGCATCGATGATATCCGCCTGATAAATACGCCGTTCGCTGTGCTTGTCGGGATTGTCTATGGGTATCTACCTCTGATGGTTTTCCCGATTTTTGTAAGCTTAGACAAACTGGATAAACGCCTTCTGGAAGCATCGGCTGATCTCGGCTCTACCCCATGGCGTACGTTCCGTCAGGTGACACTTCCTTTGTCGGTACCTGGTATCGCAACTGGCTGCATGCTGGTCTTCATCTTGCTGATGGGCGAGTTTCTGATCCCAGCGATCTTGGGCGGCGGAAAGGTCTTTTTCGTCGGAAATGCGCTGGTGGACCTGTTCCTGCAGTCTCGGAACTGGGCGTACGGATCGGCGGTCGCAATGACTCTGGTTGTCGTAATGCTTGTCACTGTCTCAATTTACATGAAATTCATCGCGCGCCTGGGTGGCCAGCGCGAAGATGTCTCGCTGATGTGAGGGTCCGATGCGCTTATACGCGATTTGCGTCTACCTTTTTCTCTATATTCCAATCGGCATCATCGCGCTTTTCAGCTTTAATGCCGGACGACACGCAAGCCAGTTCATGGGGTTCTCGACCCAATGGTATGGTAAAGCGCTCAACAACCCATTTGTAATGGACGCGCTCGAGACCAGTCTGCTTGCGGCATTCATAACTGCTTGCCTCGCATCCACTCTCGGAACCATGGCGGCCATCGCTTTACAAGGGGTTAAGGGATGGCTCCGAACTTTGTTTGATGCGATGATTTATATTGCGATAATGATACCCGGTATCGTCATCGGCATCGCGACACTCATCGCCCTGGTCACCGTATTCGGCTGGCTAAACCCGCTTCTTGCAAGCCTATGGCCCGATGGAGCAAATCCCCCGCAACTTTCCATGGGGATGCCCACGCTTGTCGCCGCACACACCATGTTCACAATGGCGCTGGTCATAATCATCGTACGTGCAAGGCTATCGGGTATGGACCGCACGCTCATGGAAGCTTCGGCTGACCTCTTTGCGACGCCCTGGGGCACCTTTCGACAGGTGACCCTGCCGTTGATAGCACCGGCAATTTTGGCAGGCTTCCTGCTCAGCTTCACTTTCTCATTTGATGATTTCATCATCGCGTTCTTCGTAGCTGGCTCAGAAACAACCCTGCCAATCTACATATTCTCATCCATCCGGCGCGGCGTAACACCCGAGATCAATGCCATCGGCACTATGGTTATGGGCGCGTCGCTCTTGTTGCTCGTTGCAGCGCAGCTGCTTTTGCGCCGAGGCGCCTCAAAATCGAATAATTAAATAAAGGAGCCAAGTGACATGCGGCTTGCAGGTAAGGTCGCGCTCGTGACGGGCGCGGGATCAGGAATTGGTCGGGCGGGTTCAATGGCAATGGCACAAGAGGGTGCGCATGTTGTGGTAACCGATCGCGATGCAACACTTGCTGAAGCCACTGTGGCCGCGATCGTGGCGCAGGGAAATCAAGCATCTGCCATACAGCTTGATGTGACCGATGACGATGCCCTTACCAGAACCATAGACGAAGCAGTTAAAAACTTCGGTCGGCTTGACGTGTTGCACTCTCACGCTGGGTTGCAGATCGAAGGAACGCTGGAAGAAGTGGAACCAGATGGAATGGATGCTTCTTGGGCATTGAATGTCCGCGCTCACTTCATTGCCGCGCGTGCAGCCGTCCCCCATATGAAATCACAAGGTGGAGGCAGCGTGATCGTCACAGCCTCCAATTCTGGGGTTCAATATGACCGGGGTATGATCGCCTATGCGACTACAAAGCACGCTGCTGTTGCGATGGTCCGGCAGATGGCAGCCGACTACGCTGTCCATGCAATCCGTTTCAATGCCCTATGTCCAGGATTTGTAGACACCCCTTTCAATGCAGGCTTCGAAAAGCAGATGGGAGGCCGTGCCAAACTGGAAAGCTACATCGAGCAGGCGATCCCCATGAGTCGATGGGCGACAGTTGAAGAGATTGGCCATGGGATCGTCTATTTAGCTTCAGATGAATCCGCTTTTATGACGGGGCAAGCCCTGGTTATCGATGGCGGTGAATGCATTTAGTGGTGGGTTAGACCGCTCAAGAGAATGTCTATCGCCGCAATTCATTTTGGCGAGCACATTTCAGTCCGCTTTGGGCTCGATGCGGCCGTCCGCCTGAATATCGCGAGCGACCACTAAGCGAACAAAGCGGACGCTGGAAGCAGCGCCTTAAGTGCGGCGACCAGATGAAGCTTCAACAACTCTGCCTCTGTTCAGCGTGGTCTAAGGTGTGTTTGGAGTCTATACCGACCATTTTCTTCCTTGATTACATGCTTGCGTGTGGGCAGCATTAAGTCAGTAGGGCGGATTCCAGATCGACGAATTTACTTTGCGCTTGTTTCGCCTGTGTTGGGAGTATCAGTTGTGGTCAAGGCTTCACCTGAGATACTTGCTGTAACAGAACGCTGGTTTGAGGCGATCAGGACCCTCAATACGCATGTTTTGAAGGACTACCTCTCCGACTCGGTCGATCTGCGCTTCATTGGAACTGGCGAGAATGAGTTTTGGAAAGGCCAGGTTGTTCGCGATGGAGTCGGCGAATTCATCGGCGAAATGCCAGAGCCGGATGTGTGGGAAGTTCTCGAAGCCGAAGCCTTCGAGAACGGAGAGACGGGTTGGTCTGCTTTTCTGCACCGGGTTGGGTTTCCAGGGCTTAGAGATGATTACATCGTCCGCACGGTGCTGGTATTCGTCTTAGAGGGTGCGTCGTGGAAGATCATTAATCGTCACGCTTCTCTTCCCTACCCAAATATGGAATTTGTAGGCAGCGAACAGTTGGCCATTCAAACTCTTGTGAAAGCTGCGCTCGAAGAAGGTCCGGAATTGCTTCAAGCAGAAGGTTTGGCCTCGGTGCTGTTTACCGATGTCGAAGGCAGTACGATGCTCGCGGCGGCCATGGGAGATCAGGGTTGGTCGGCGTTGATAGATCAGCATTTTCAGATTGTTGAGAGTATTGTCGCAACACATCGGGGGCAATTCGTGAAGTCGCTAGGAGACGGGACATTGTCCAGTTTCCAATCCGCGACTGAAGCGCTTCTGGCGGCGATCAAAATACAGGAAGCCGTTGCTATGAGCGATGTGGAACCGCGCTTGGGCCTACGGGTTGGCGTTCATACTGGCGACGTTGTTTTGGCGCGTGGCGACTTCTTCGGAACCGTAGTCAACAAAGCGGCTCGCATAACTTCGTCGGCCAATCCGGGTGAAATTCTTGTGTCAGATGTGACGAGAGCCATCGTTGGAGGAAATCACGAGTTCGAATTTGCGACCGCACGATCTTTGGTCCTCAAAGGACTTCCAGATGATCACACAGTTTACCGTTTGCAATGGAAGCGATAGCTGCTCGCTGTGTATGACTTCGAAGACCAGCCCCGTCCCCTAGGGGATTATTCAATCAAATTGCCCTTTTCGCGGAATGCCCTTGCAGAGTGAACACACCCACTCCGCAGTTCCATCAATTGGCCTGCCCTTGCTCTTTAAATCACGGTGGGAAACTACCTGCTGATCGCGGCAAAATGGACAGGTGGCAAGGGCAAAGAAATCTGGAATATGGGTGACTTGCTTAGGGACGGAATTGCAAACCATGTCGCACTCAGCATTGAACCATCCCCCATACGATATCACAGATCGGTGTTTTTTTCCACCAATACGCATTGCCGTTGGTCACCCGACGAAAAGAGAAGACCGCTTATGGATCTGGAACGTCAATCTCGCTCAATGTTTCACCCGCAGCGCTGCTAGGCTGGCTGATACCTAAAATAGTGCTCAGTGTGACGGCCACGTCCACCGTGGAAACGGGACGACTGACGCGAGTTGGCTTGATACCTGGACCAGCGAAAATGATTGGAACATGCGTGTCGTAGCGCCAAGGCGATCCGTGCATTACGGCAATTGGACCTTCCTCGAAGAGAAATGAATAAGGTGTCTGAACAACATAAATGTCGCCAGAACGTGTTGGGTGATAGTTTCGCCGGATCTGCTCCTCAAGGGTATGCCCTCGTTGTTCAGGAAACGGTTCAGTTGGCATCGCAAGCTCAATGCCCGGTGCAGCCATCAAGTTTTCGACGATGCGTCGCTCGATAACACGCCTGTCGGCGCCTGACGCTTCAATGGCGGCATTGTCCAGATATACGTAAGGACGAAAAAAGAACTGTATTGCGGATTCCACTCCGAACTCATCGGCGATGACCGAATTCACATCTATCATCAATGCTTCGGTGGAGTTACGGAATGTCGAAAGCCCGGCTTCGGCCATCTCTTCTGGCGCTTCCGGCATGCCATGATCGGCGGAAAGCACATAAAGCACATTCGCTCGTCCAACCTCTCGATCCATGAACTCAAAGAAATCAGCCAATGTCTCATCCAAACAGCGCACCATTTCTTCATTTTCTAGGCTGGATGGTCCGAAGAAATGGTTGGTTGCGTCTACACCTGAAAAACTGATGCTTAGGTAATCCGGCCATTTATCGTCACCAAGCCCCTCCTCTTTGACAACAGTTTTTGCAAAGTCGGCCGTGATCCGATCCCCATGAGGCGACAATAAAACCTGCGTGTAGTAGAGCCCGTCTTCCGGCTTCCCATAGAAATGAGGGAAAGTGCGACCGAATGTGCCAAGGTTGGTTACAAAGGAGCGTTCCTTTCTTTCCATTAGGTAAGGCGCGTCAGAACACTCCGGCCACCACTCACTTTCGATCTTAGCATCTGCGGCGCGTTTAGAGTTCCAGTCGAGAACCCAATCGGGATACGCGTCATAATAAAAAGCACTTGTTTCAAATGCCCCTGTAGCCGCCGACAGCCATAAAGCTTTTCCAGAATGCCCTGCCATTGCAACCGCCGAACGGTCTTTACCAGATACGGAAAAAACTTTTGATCGACCGGCATTGGCTTTCACCAGTTCGTCTCCAAACGTCGTCGCCAACAAGTTAACGGGAGAACGGCCCGATGTCACAGCAGCGGCTTGTGTCGGGTCGACTTGATCAACGTTTCCACCGAAGCCTGGAACCGGCAACATCGGGTAGTCCGGATCTTCAATATTGTATCCCAATCGCTCTTCAGCCCTGTTGAACCAGGCATTGCCAATCATTCCATGATCAGAGGGATGGGCTCCTGTAGCGAGCGTCGCGTGGCCAACAATGGTTTCGGTGTTGGCGTGACGATGATGAGCGTCGGTGTACCAGACGCCGCTTTCCAAAAGCCTTTTGAAACCAGCTTCGCCGAAGGCGGCCTCATAACGAGAAATCAAGTCTCCGCGCAGTCCATCAATTGTGATTTGAACAACGAGTCGGATGTCTTCCGTTGCACTAGCCGCCGTCGTGGATATTGAAAAAAGGAGTGTTGAGACTAAGGCAAATGATCGCTGCATTTATGACCTCATAGAACTACCCAATCCTCTGAATACCAGCATCTGCGTCCACCGGCTACTGAGGGTCATTAAAGATGCTCTTTTGAACTTCCGATTTGGGCTCAACGCAGTCATCTGAGTGTTTTTCTCAGATGACTGACAAGAGGCGTAAAGCAGCCGTTCAGGACAAAAATTTTAAAGTTCCTACCGTGAATGACTGCTTCTCACATCGAGCGGACGTTGGCTGAAATATCGCGAATGACCGCTATGCGGACGAAGCGAACTTTCGCTGCGGCTGCGCCAATGACTGCCTTCAACTACCACTTGAACACATGACGTAGGACGCGGAGGTTGCCGCTTAGCTTGTTGCCTCCCAGATCCCCGGCAAGCCTTTGCAAGACGTCGCCAAAACCATAGTTCGGGATTGCATCTTGCACGGCCTTAACTTGCGCCCGCGTCAAACCTTTGCGAATTTTACCATCGGTCGCATCGACCCAATCGCCCTTGCGAACGGCTTCTACGATACGCTGGTTTGGGCCGCGGTAAGGGAAAACCTTGTGATGCCAGTGGATCGCATTCCGCAGCAATTGAGGATCAAACCCCCAGCCATATTTCTCGTTGTCTGCCAAGGCATGCTCTTCAGATGGTTCCAGATAAGCAAGCTCGTTCTCTGTCCAGAGGCCAAGGTCGTGGTAAACAAATGCGGTTTCGACCAAAGGTCTTGCTTTTTCGTCGCCATCAAGAAAGTGCATTGCATAGGTGATCACACGATACACGTGACCCCGATATGCCGGGTAATCGTCGCCAATGATGTCGCGGTGAGGGGCAAACAGGCTTTCTACACGATCACTATGATCGATAATATGAATCTCATCGGGCATCTTGCAGCCTCGCTTGGAATTGGTTGGCATAAGTTGTAATCAGGTGATTACAATGATGGGTAAAGATAAGTCAACAGGTGATTACTTGAGTAATGCATTGAACCAGCCAAAGATGTCCAGCGCCAAGCAGCGCAATCCATCCGCAACCAAAAACGCTCTGCTTGATGCAGCGCGAACAGAATTTCAGCGGACGGGGTATAATGCGGCGAGCACACGCAATATCGCGTCGGATGCCGGGTGCAATGCCGCGCTCATCAATCGTTACTTTGGCTCGAAGATCGGCTTATTCGAAGCTGTCATGGAAGAATGTATTGATCTTGCCCCTCTTCACGGCCTGTCACCTAATGAGATGGTTGAGGCATTGGCTGACATCGCCTTGGGCAAAGCTGATCCAACGGGTGGCTTTGACCCTATGGTCGTAGCTATCAAGTCTTCCGGTTCCGAGGAAGCGCATGACGTTATTCGCAACAAGCTCGGTAACCCGATGGTCGAGCAACTTGCTGCTTTGATCGGCGGTAACAACGCTGATCAAAAGGCTGGAATGTTACTCAGCATCGTCTCAGGAATGTTCGTTGGTCGTGTTTCGGTGGATGCTGATGCACTATCTGCAGAACATGACGATGCCTTAAGAGCGTTATTAGGTCACGCGATGACGGCCGTGTTGTTGTCAGGGACGTAGAGTACTTCTGGTCATTTGACATTCTGCTTCGAAGCGGCCATTCGCACATGGCGCAGCATTTGGAAAAATGGGCACGAAGCGGACGTTCAGAGATGTCAAGCCGATGCCTGGCTTGCGGACTAAGCAGACCTTAGGAAATCGAGCGATACATGCATAATCGTTTCCCATGCGTCTGTTCCTGGCAGAGGTACGTGATTTCTACCTTCCACGATTCTCAACTGTGCATCTCGCAGCAAAGAGGCCAGCAAGCTAGATTGGCTTACTGGATTGACGGAGTCTTCAGTTGTGTGAACTACGAGGACCGGCACCCGTACTTGGTCGAGGATGTTTGATACGTCGAAGGTGTCTATCGAACGCCTGAGTTCGATCGCTGTGTCCGGTGATGCAGAGGCCAACTGCATCTTGCACATATCATCAATCTGTACCGCCGATGCTTCGGGCATAAATAACGTCGCATAAGCCTTGCCAAATGCACCGCTTGGCTTGCCCCAACCTTCTGATATGAGGTCAAGAAAGGTATCCGCCTGAACAGAGTTGGGTTCGGGCTCACGGACGGCGCGGCCCTGAACAAAACCACCGTACAGAACCATTCGGCTTACGCGCTCAGGATAGGCGGCCGCGAATGCCAGCGACACAGGCACCCCCTGTGAAGTCGCCCAGATCGGAAAGCGTTCGAGTCCAGCGTCGTCGGCCACAGCAAGCATGTCTTCGACCAGCCGTTTAAGCGTGAAGTCCGTCGCGGAGGCTCCCGAAAGCCCGGTCCCCCTCTGATCGTATCGCGTAAGAGAAAAATGTGCGCCAATGCGATCAAGCGTCGGTCGCCTGACTTCACTCTCCCAATCCATATTCAGATGCGTCAGGAATTGCCCGGCCCTCATCAAAGGTGGACCTTCGCCGCTAGTAGCGTAGGCGATGACAGTGCCATCCGCGGATCGAGCAGCTTTGCTGATCTGGCGATCAGAGCGTGGTTTAGGTGTATCAGGGCTTGTCCGCGCGACGCTGGAGACTTCAACAGAGAACCGATACCCCCGCTTACTCAGCGTTTCGAGCATGCGGTTCGCACGATCGTTGTCGCCGATGGCCCGTCTGACCGCATTGATCCTGGTTGAAATAGTTGAATCTGAGACAATCCTGCCATCCCAGACATTTTCGACAAGATCGTCGCGCGAGACCACTATTTCTGGATTCCGCAAGAAGTATTCCAACACGCCGAAAACCTGCGGCTCAGGACGTACGGATTTACCTGACTTCCAAAACATCTGCCGATCAGTATCGACCGCGCAATCTCCGAAAGTGACCTTCATAGACTAAGCATGACTCAATGTGGGCAATCCGAGAAGGCCTAATTTTTCTCAAGAAAATCTGGATGCTCTCTTCAAGTATTCGCCCGCCTGCGAAGGCACAGTGTTCACGTCACACAAGGAACAAACACATGCCAACCCCTAGTTCTCAAATACCTGACCTTCGCCAAATCGGATCTGATTGTGCATTCGGTCGCAGCCAGCAGTGCGATTACATATTTGCCGCCGTCCGTTCAGTGTTCATTCGACTTCGCCATTTAGCCAAAAAAACCCAAGACAAAAGAACGCAATAATAGGTTAGTATGTCGTTCCCCGCGTTTTGGTTGATGCAGCAATCAAAATTTGAACGAAACGAGGCGACGGAAGCGGACAGTCCCATTCAAAAAGTGCTCGACTTGGCCTACTTATTCTCTGTGATTGACTACTCCGCATGGCCCGGCTTGGACGGGTTTGCAAAATTCATCGGTTTGCATTCTAAAACGCTGCAAAGAGAACTTACAAGACACGACACCACAGGGGCAGAACTCGTAGGCAGCACGAAAATGCGTCAGGCGGAGCAATGGTTGACCGAGGGGCGCCTTTCCATAACAAAGATTGGAAAGAACTTGGGCTACAAAAACCTAAGTGCGTTTACACGAACGTGTCGCCGTTGGTTTGGATCGTCGCCTTGCCGGTTAAGGCACGACCTAGATGGTCGATGATTTGCCCGTGAAGTATGTCCGCTTTGCCAGCAAAACCTGAGAACAACAAATTACGATTTGATTATACAAAATGTTGGAGTATCCTTTTTCGAAGCACCCACATATAGATTGGCTGTTTAGGAGGGGACGGTGAAAGTTCTTAGATCAGCGGTAGCAACTGTACTGACTGCAACGCTGATGACATGCCCCAATTTAGGCGCAGCAGACCAAGTCTCGGAGCAGATAGAAGCGCTGCTACGGTCAAATACGAATGCGAGTGGCACACATTCTAACAGTAAGAGTTTGGACGCAGGAATCCTTGTTCCTCGTTTCTATACAGACAGAGAATTTGCGCCAGCTTGGACAAGTTTTGAATTGGTCGACGAACTATTTCAGGAGTTGGATGGAGCAATTGATCAGGGCTTTACGCCGAGTGATTTCAAGCTAGAAGAGCTTCGATCCGCTTTCAAAGACTCACAGGCTGGCGATGCCTCAAATAAAGCCCTGTTCGACATTTTGGCAACCGACGCCGCAGTAAAACTCGTGCATCATTTGGTTTTTGGAAAAGTCGATCCAAACGCATTGGACGACGATTGGAACTTCTCAAAACCAGTAATTCAACAAGACCCTTCAATTGTATTGAACCAATTTCTTCAAGGTGAAGGCTTCAGCGCTTTGATTGAACGCATCGATATCGACAATGCGCAATATACGATGCTCGTTGATGCATTGCGCAAATACAGAGCTATTGCATCAAAGGGAGGCTGGATCAAAGTCCCCGAAGAAACAGTTCTGAAGCCGGAAATGGTGGATCCTGCCGTCGCCGAACTGCGAAAAAGGCTAGCGACAGAAGGCTACGATGGAACAGATGAATTTCCAGAAATCAGGCAAAACGGCATAGATCCAGCTTGGGTTTATGACGATTACTTGGTGCAACTGGTAAAAACCTTTCAAAATCGTCACGGCCTGGAGGCAGATGGCGTCGTTGGTGGTAAGACTTTCGCGTCTCTCAACAAACCTGTCGAAGATCGCATAAACAAGTTGCGCCTCAGCCTGGAACGAGGCCGTTGGCTCATGCGGGAAATCGACGAAGAGTTCGTGCTGGTAAATATTGCAGGCGCTCGTACTTACTTGGTCACATCTGGCGGGACGCTTTGGACCACCCGATCAATCACAGGTTCAGCCTACCGCAAAACCCCAGTGTTCCGAGATGAGATTGAATACATGGAATTCAATCCGACTTGGACCGTTCCCGCCTCGATTTTTCGGAAAGACAAGCTTTCGCGCATCCGCAAGGATCCTGCCTATCTGGCGCGCAACAACTACTTAGTTCGGAACAAAGACGGTCACACAATTCCTGACAACGCTGTGAACTGGGGGGCAAAGAATCCCGGCGTCACTTTGGTTCAGCAGCCGGGCCCAGACAATGCGTTAGGTTTAGTCAAGTTCATGTTTCCCAATAAATACGCAGTGTACTTGCATGATACCAACGACCGCAGCCTTTTCGACCGAAATGAGCGGAACCTAAGTTCCGGCTGCGTGCGTCTTGAGTATCCGTTCGAATTTGCCAGCCTTTTGATGGAGGGAGAGCCGGGCTGGAGCCGGCAAAAGATGCAATCCATTCTCGATAGCGGGAAGACAACGCGAGTTAACCTACCCGAGCCCATGCCGGTCCTTTTGACCTATTGGACTGCGTGGGTCGAAGATGGGGCCGTACATTTTCGTGAGGACCCATACGAACGAGATGCTCGAATACTTGAAGCTTTGGACCGATGAACACGTCATTCTCAAAGAGATACGCAATTCTGAGTGTGCTAAATTGCCAGTAGGATTGGTGACTTCCAATTGGCGGAAATTCGAAGCAGTGTGAGCTGCAATAGGGGAGCACATGAGGGTTTGGCTCGTAAGAATAGTTGGGCTTGTTGCATTTCTAGCCTTCGCTGCCGTCGCTTTTGTCTGGTTGTTGCTTGCCGCTCCGATGTTCTCGGACACGCGGCGCGGCCTTGTGGAAAGAGTTCTTTCGGAACAAATTGGTCGGCCACTTCTTGTCAACGATGATGTAAGCGTCGCGCTTGGCCGCACGAGTTACATTCACGTCGGTGGCGTGGTTATCCCGAGCCAGACAATGCCGGAGTCACCTCTTGTAGAGTTGAACCTGCTGGAACTGGAGCTGGACATTGTCGCCTTGACCAACGGTCGTCTGTATTTTGACAATCTCGTCGTGGAAGGGCTCCAAGCAAATCTTCTTACAGCCGCAGACGGCACGACAAGTTGGCGAAAAGGCAGGCCAACACCCAGGCCCGTGTCCGAGGAACCTGTATCAGCGGATGATCAAAAAGACGTCGCTAGCGCTGATAGTATCGATGAAAGCGACACCGAAAGCAGTGGGATCTTGAACTTCCTGAGCGACAAGAACGTCAGTTTCACGTCAATCGGGTTAAACATCGACGACAAGGTCTCGGGCTTCTCGTTTGTGTTTGACCTTCAGTCACTCGCGCTCGAACAAGTAGATAATGGACAAAGAACAAAGGTCTCTGGTTCCGGCTCCGTCAACGGTCAGGGTTTCGAAATCGAAGGCGACTACCCCCATGACGCGCCATTTAAGACGGGAGCGAGTTTTGGAGAAATGACCGTGAGCTATGATGGCGAGCCCTTCACGGAAGACGAAGGTGGTGGCTATCGAGCTGTGTTGGAGATGGACACCGGTGAATTCGGTGATTTTCTAGATGTCATTGGGTTGGAACGCGTTTTGGAAGGGAATGGCCAGTTGCAGGCTGAGCTCGTGTCTCAGGACGGCCTGAAGATCGAGGCGTTTACAACTACCGTAAGCCTGGAGGATGGACAAAAACTCGAAGCTGAAGGTTCAATAGATGACCTCTACACCGCTCAGGGCGTTGATCTGCTTTTCAACGCACGGCTTCATCCGGAAGGACAGCCGCCGCCAGCAGCAAAAAGTATCCAAGAACTGAAGTTTACTGGCTTTGAAATGCATATGGTCGGATCCCTGGCTTCCTTCGAATTCGAGAAGTTGCTGTTCCAGACCAATGCGTTCGACCAGGGGTTAGACGTAATCGGCCCAGCCTCAATCGAAAGCATTCGCCGCATGCCAGATGGCCGGCTCGCCATGCTGGGAATCGCGCTACAAGCCGGGCCAATTGACGAGCCTGTCCTGAAAGCCGAAGGTGAAATCCTCGATCTGCTTCAGCTTCAGGACGTGACTTTCGATGGTTTGCTAAACGGGCCCGCCAAGTTGATTTTGCCTAACCTCGATGAAGATTATGTTGACCAGTTCGGCGGCATCAAAGCAGATTTCAACATATCCAATGCGGGCGGGCCGGTTTCACTCAACAGATTTAACGCGACTACTTACGACACTGATCTCTGGGCACTCGATCTCGCACTTTCTGTCAATGAGCTAAAAGGGCTAGCCGGTCTCGATTTCGACGTGAAACTGGATGTCGACGACGGTGCCCAGTTTCTGACCGCGCTCAACTTGCAACCTGTCGAAATCGGAGCGTTAGCTATCGATGCTGAAACCTCCAGGCAGGGTGAAGACTTTGATGCCGCAATCCGGTTCAAAGCCGGGTCTTCCGATCTTCTGGCGGCTTTGGATGCGCGGTTTCCCGAAGGTGCATCCGTCGTCCGTGGCAACATTACGAGCGAGACGCTCGATCTCAACGACCTTAAGAACCTGACCGCCGTGCTGGACCAACTGAAAGGCCTGGTAGGCGAGGCATCAAAAGAACCTGAAGCCGAAGTTCAGCCTTTGGTTTTGCCGAAGGAAACAGACGTTCAGCCCCTGGTGTTGCCAAAGGAGAAAGGGAAACCTGCCGATCTTCTGGATCTGCAACGTGTTCTGCGAGAAGCTGACGTCGAGGTACAGATAGACTTCAAAGAGATTGTAGGCCAGCAAGGCGTAACATCTGTTTCAAGCCAGTTGTCTGCCAAAGACGGAACCGTGGATTTTGGTCCTCTTCAAATGGCCTATGGCGGCGGAAACTTCAGTCTTCGGGCGGTCATGGATCTGATTGACTCACCCGATTGGCTTTCCTTGTCGGGATCGACCTCGGGATGGGAATTCGGTGAGATCCTTGATGAATTGGGAATTGGTATTGATGCTTATGGCCGTTTGAGCGGAGAGTTCAACGTTTCAGGCAGCATCACCTCGGGTAAGGCCTTCATCAACTCCATGCGCGGCAATGCGTCTTTGTCGATGTCGCAGGGCTATATCAGCACCAGCCTATTGGAACTGGCGGGGCTGGGCATTTTCCCCTGGCTGTTTTCAGAAGAGTTCAGACAGGGCTACACCGACATCACTTGCGTGGTCGCCCCGGTTGATATTCAAGCTGGGCGGGTGAGCTCAAACTCCATCGTTATTGAAACGGGATCGGTTCAATTGGTTGCAAAAGGGCAATTGGATTGGCTGAACGATACGATAGCAATAAGAGCGGAGCCGCGGCGCGTTGGCAAACCCCTATCCCGAAGCGCTTGGCCCTTTGATGTGACGGGCCAGCTTACCTCACCAAAGTTCAAGCTGGATGTGGGTGGGTCGAGAAACAAGGCCCCGGAAGGCGCTGATGCCATGCCTGCCGACAGGCAGCCATGTGTACCGGACATCAATCAATTGCAATAATCGGGCGCGCCCTAGTTCTTCAGCGGTTCCGGCTGCTCGGCCTGACACGCCAGAACGGCCTCAATGGCTTTTGCAGATCCGCTGAGATCGAGTTCAACCTCGGCCCCGCTTTCGCCAATGATCGTAACGCTTTGGCGCTTTCCAAACTCGGTTACAAACGCCGGGTTGTCGAAAAAGGCGTAGCCACCGGGAACTCCATTCTTGTAGACACCCACGGCTTCTCCTTCGAATTTCGCATCACCAAAGTCGAACCTTACGATGCCCGTCGCACCGTCTTCGATTTGAACCCAGGCCGGATTAAAGGCAGCAAAGAAGCCGCCAGCCTGATTGGGCGCTGCACCAATTTCAACGGTCATGTCGTTTTCAAAGGGCTTCCACGCGAGACAGCCGTTGCCCTTTTCGGGATCAATCAGGATTGTCCAGTCCCCGGAATTACCCCACCGCTCCATACCAGCGGCATGAAGTAAGCTTGCACAAAACAAAGCCAATGTTGCCAGCACATACCTGTACATTTTTAACCCCAGATTAGTTTTGAAGGTTTACCCATCCTACCGATCAAGGAAGATCAATCAAACGATACAGAAGAAGCTTAATCAGGTCACAAGTTGTTGGTGCGCAACAGTGAAGTCTGCTTCCTGCTCATAGCCGTATACGCTGCTATTGGAAGGAATGCCCGGTTTGAACAGTCTGCTGCACTTTGCAAATTCCGCTTTCTGCGCATTGCTGTCATTGGGACATCGCGCGGCGGCGGTCAAAATGGGCTCGCTGCCGTCGTTAGTTGCGGTTTGCCCAAATGACCGTTTCGCGGATAAAGCGGATAGTCAAATGAAGTGCAGGAATTTCTGCTGTCGACCAGTTGCTGACATCTGGCATTTACCGTCGATGCAGAGATGCGGCCCCCCAAGGCGACATTCGCTGCGGCCGCAACATAAACGCAGTTCATTTGACAAATTCAGACGCGTTTTGACAAAATCAGACATGTCCAGTCCAATCATAACCCAGCATGAAATAATCGCTCTCGTGACTCCACATTTCAATGCGTCGGCGACAACGTCGTTCATTGATCCGTTTCGCGTGGCTAACTACTTGTCAGGGAAAAATAAGTTTTCGTGGACCCTTGTCTCAGAAAACGGCGGCGGGATCGAAGCCAGCAATGGGATGCTGATTGAAACCACCCCCGTTAAAGACGTCAATGAAAGCAACCCTTGGCTCGTTCTTGTTAGTTCAAGCTGGACGCCCGAGCGCTACACGTCGCACGAGCTTCGCAATTTGTTTCAAAAGTGGTGGCGGTCGGGCGCGATCATCGGTGGATTGGACACAGGCGCGATCATACTTGCAAACGCAGGTATGCTGAAGGGAAAGACAGCGACGGTTCATTACGAACATATCGATGCATTCATCGAAATCGCCCCGGATACGGAAGTGTCTGAGAATATGTTCGTGCAAGATGACCGCATATTCACGTGTTGCGGGGGCACGGCGTCTACTGATGCGGGGCTGCGGTTAGTGCATGCGGTGGCCGGCGAGAGCATTGCGAATGCGACGGCGCGGTATCTGTTTCATCACGAGGTTCGAGGCGAAGGGCGTTCGCAGAACCCCAAAGTCGTCGAGCCAATGGGCTATGTCACGTCTGGCGTTGTGCGAGCGGCAATCGACTTAATGGAAGCCCACCTCGAAACGACGCTGTCGATACCTGAGATCGCGGAAAGACTGGATGTCTCACAACGTCAGCTCAGCCGATTGTTCGATCAGTACGTGTACAAATCACCTGTCGCCTATTATCGCGACATTCGCTTGGACCGGGCCCGCGGACTGGTTACCCAAACCGAATTGAAATTCAGTGAGATCGCGGCCGCATCCGGGTTCAACAGTCAGGTTCATTTCAGCCGCGCCTATAATCAACGGTTCGGTTTAACACCAAGCGCAGATCGGATCGAAGGTCGCGTCCCTTTCGAGTTCCGCGCCTGGCCGATGTACAAGCCGGATCTCAAGAGCGATGCGGACGCGTCGCGATCTGCATCGCCGTAAGCATTTTGTCCCGCTTCGCGGATAGCTCCGCCGTGGTTTTGCCCTCGGATGCTTTAGCCATGCCGTCGACCAACAGTTTTACGGTATAGTCGTCTAGTCGTGGATCGCCCAGATCGTCCCACCATCCGTTAAATGTGTCTTTGAAATGGTCGCAAAAACCCTGTAACCCGCCCTCACCGGCACCAAGGTGAAACAGGGTTGTCGGCCCCATGGCAGCCCATCGCAGTCCCGGCCCGGCCCACATGGCTTTGTCGATGTCTTCGACGCTCGCCACGCCTTTGACAACCATGTGTACCGCCTCGCGCCAGATGGCCGCTTGCAGACGGTTGGCAACATGTCCTGGCATCCCCTTGTTGATGCGGATGGTCACCTTGCCGATGTCGACGTAGAAGGCTTCAGTCCGGTCTAACAGTCCCGCCCCTGTTTCTGAGTTAGCCGTAAGTTCGACCAAGGGGATCAGGTGCGGTGGATTGAATGGGTGACCAAGGATTAAAGGGCTTGGGTCTTTCCAACCTTTTTGTAACGCCTCCAACGTCAGACCGGAGGTCGAGCTTGAGACAATCACGCCGGGTTGCAGCAGGGGCTCTATCTCTCGGTAGGTTGCGTGTTTGAGCGTCAGCCGTTCTGGCACGTTTTCCTGCACGAACTGGGCAGTTTGCACCGCTTCACCCGCGCGCGCAACAAAGCGCAATGCGTCAGGCGTGGCGCGCGCGGTTAGCCCTAATTCGTCCAAGGCGGGCCACGCCCTTTCAATGTACTTTCGCACGTTGGTTTCCGCGTTCGGATCAGGATCGAACACCGTCACGCAGCGCCCCGCTGCAAGAAAAAGCGCAGTCCAACTCGCGCCAATGACGCCAGCACCTAAGACGGCTGTATGTACAATCTCGTCCATCAGAAAAGCCCCGGGTAAAGCGGTGACGCAGCGGTCATACCGCCGTCAATTACAAAGAGCTGACCTGTCGCGAATGCAGCTTCGTTCGAGGCCAACCAAACCGCCATGGCGGCAATATCGTCAGGCTTACCGAACCGGCGAACAGCGTGACGGGCCAGTGCGTCCTGCTTCGCTTTTGCAGGGTCGTCAGCAAGATCAAACCCTGCATCGAGCATTCCGGTTTCGATCCAGCCAGGACAAATTGCGTTGCAACGAATGTCTGGTCCGTGATCCACGGCGATGGAACGCGTCAGCCCGTGCACGAAAGCTTTTGACGCATTGTAAAGCGCCATGGACGGGTCCGCGACGTTGCCAGAAATCGAGCCGATGTTAATAATCGATCCGCCTTTGGGCATAAGCGGGACAAACGCGCGGCAGCAGTTAAAAACGCCACGTGCATTTACGCCCATCACCAGTTCCCAGTCGGCATCCGTGGTATCAACCACAGTTTTCTCGACCTGCACACCCGCATTGTTGACCAGAATGTCCGTCGCCTCGGCGATGATGTTCACTGCCGCAGGATCTGACACGTTGAGCTCATGCCAAACGACATCTTCAGGCAGTCCGCCGGGTCGAGGCCCACGTCCGCAAGTCGTAACGGTCGCGCCCTCGCTCAAAAACGCGTCTACGATACCGCGGCCGATGCCTTGCCTGCCGCCCGTCACAAAAGCGCACTTGCCCGCCAACCGCATCAGTGCGCCACCATCACGTGCCGGATCGCGGTATAGGCATCCAAGGCGTAAACTGACATGTCGCTGCCTGTACCCGAGCCTTTCATCGCGGCCCACGGCATTTCGGGCGTGGCAACGCCGTGGGTGTTCACCCATGTGAAACCATAGCGCAGCTTAGAAGTCATATTCATGGCGCGTCCCACATCGCGGGTCCAAACCGAGGATGCCAAACCATAGCTGGCTGAATTTGCGATCTTCAATGCCTCTTCCGCATCCGAGAACCGGGAAACGGTGACAACAGGACCAAAGATTTCATTACAGGCAACCTCCGCGTCGTTGTCTACATTGGCGATGACTGTGGGCTTGTAGAAGAATCCGTCGCCGTCGCCTGCGGCGCCGCCTGAGACGATCTCCGCAGCGTTGCGCGCGCGGTTAACAAAACCAGCGACACGGTCGCGTTGAGAAGCGGACACAAGCGGCCCCATTTCCGTGCCTTTGGCCTTAGGCGCACCGATCTGGATCTGGTCAACCTGATCCTGAATTGCAGCTACGATCTGGTCATAAACACCATCAGCCACCATGATGCGGCAGGGTTGCGCGCAGTCCTGACCGGCGTTGAAATAGCTGCCATATCGAATCGTCTCGGCTACGGCATCAAGATCTGCGTCTTCGAATACTATGACCGGGGCCTTCCCTCCCAGTTCAAGATGCACGTGACGGATTTGCTGAGAAGCCGCGCGCATGGCCGCCATGCCGGTAGCTGGTGACCCCGTGATCGTTATCGCCTCCATCTCTGGGCTGTTGATCAACGCGTCACCAACGGACGGGCCGCGTCCGTGGATCACGTTCAGCACGCCCTTGGGAAGGACATCCTGTAATAGCTCCGCCAGACGCAGCGTAGACAGCGGCGTCAGTTCAGAGGGTTTCAGTACTAAAGGACAGCCTGTCGCAACCGGCGCGGCCAGCTTCCATGACGCCATCATCAACGGATAGTTCCACGGCGCAATTGCAGCCACAGGCCCGACTGGATCACGGCGGATCATGGATGTGTGGCCTGCAACGTACTCGCCGGTCGCAGACCCCGTCATGGTGCGAGCAGCGCCTGCGAAGAAACGAAAGACGTCGATGGTCAGCGGCATCTCGTCATCGTGCGCAGATGGCCACGGTTTGCCGACATCCAAGCTTTCCAGCTCGGCCAGTTCTTGGCTATGCGCTTCGATCACATCAGCGATCTGCAGCAGCAACGCCGCGCGCTCTGCCGGAGGGGTTCTCGCGAATGCGTCAAACGCTTCTGCAGAGCTGCGGGTCGCCGCCTTAATCTGCTCCGGGCTTGCCTCGCGTACCGCCTCGAGCACCTCGCCTGTCGCTGGGTTCAGGACATCGAGTGCCTCGCCTGTGCCTTCGACCAGCTCGCCGTTTATCAGCATTTTCGTTTGCATAGGTCCCTCCCTAGAACCCAACCTGATCGCCGCCCTTTAGCGCCAGACGCGCGCGCGCCTCTTCTGGAGTAGCAACTGTCAGACCTAGATTTTCGATGATGCTGCGGATGCGAATGACCTGCTGCGCATTTGACGTCGCAAGCTCGCCTTTGCCGATAAAGAGGCTGTCCTCCAGCCCGACGCGCAGGTTTCCGCCGCGCATCGCGCTTAGGGTGGCAAAGGGCATCTGATGCCGCCCTGCCGCCAGCACTGACCATTCGTAATTCTCGGGCCCAAACAGTTTGTTAGCGGTGTTGTGCATATGAGCCAGATGATCGGGATCCGCAGCAACTCCGCCCAAGATGCCAAAGACCATCTGAATAAAGAATGGCGGCTTGATAATGCCCTGATCTACGAACCATTTGACGTTGTGTAGGTGGCCCAGGTCATAGCATTCGAACTCGAATTTGGTGCCGTGATCGCCGCCGAGCTTTTCGATCGCATAGCGGATCGTTTTGAACGTGTTGGGAAAGATGAAATCTTCGGTCATCTCAAGAAACGGGCGTTCCCAGTCGAATTGAAATTCGGTGTACTTTTGCAGCATCGGGAAGATGCCAAAATTCATCGACCCCATATTCAAGCTAGCCATCTCCGGGCTGGCAGACGTTGCCGCCAAAAGCCGGTCATCCATCGACATCCCCAGCCCGCCACCTGTCGAGACGTTTATCACAGCGTCAGTAGACTGCTTTATGACCGGCAAAAACTGAGCAAACAGTTCGGGACGAGGATCAGGTTTGCCAGTCTCTGGATGGCGCGCGTGCAGGTGGATGATCGATGCACCGGCTTGGGCGGCTTCAATGCTGGCGGTGGCAATCTCAGCAGGGGTAACCGGCAGGTGCGGCGACATGGAAGGGGTATGGATACCGCCCGTGGGTGCGCAGGTGATGATAACGGACTTTGGCATCAGAGTTTCATCTGCTGAACTTGCGCCGACAGCCCGCCATCGAGCACCCAAAGCTGACCGGAGGCATAGCGCGCTTCATCTGAGGCCAGCCAATTAACCAGATTGGCAATGTCCGTGGGTGTGCCATAGGTGCGCATCGGATGCACGTCTCGCACGGCCTTTTGCAGTGTTTCAATATTGCCGCCACCCCCGCCAGAACCATCACCGTTGAAAAAACTCTGTAGCATCGGTGTATCGATGTAGCCTGGGCAGATCGCATTGACGCGGATGCCTTCGGGACCATGATCGCAAGCCATGGCGCGAGTCAGCGCATGCACCGCGCCCTTCGTGGCGCAATAGGCAGCAAGGCCGGGATCGGCGATGAACCCGTCATACGAACCGAAATTGATCAGGCTAGCGCTGCTGCCCGACTTCGCAGCTTCACGCATCAGCGGCAGTGCGTATTTTGAAGTCAGGAATGTCCCCGTCGAGTTCACAGCAAAGCTCTGATTCCATTCCTCAAGCGTGGTTTCCTCCACGGTCTTTTCGATTTCGATCCCTGCGGCGTTCACCAGAATATCCAGTTTTCCCTGTCCACGTCGCACTGCTTGCATTGCGGCGATAGCATCGGCCTCTTGCGTTACATCAAGTTTCAAAAAGATGCTGCCATCGTCGTCATGGGCATTGAGCGATCCATGGGGTGTGAGATCGGCAGCGTAGACCGTCGCACCTTCCTTTATGAACCGCGCCACGATCGCGCGTCCTATGCCGCCGCGTGCGCCAGTCACCAGCGCGATTTTTCCGTCAAGCTTCATCAATTCTGGTCCTTCAAAGGGGGATAGCGGTAGCGATTTGCGGCTGCGGTCCAATCCATATGGTTTCGCACGTATTGCTGGCTGGCGTCGCTCGGCGGGTTGTAGTCCCAACTTTCGCTTGCGCCTGCTTCCATCGCAGCGTGCAGGGCCCGACGAGATTTTTGCGTTGCGATGATCTGTTTGCGCAGTGCTTTTCCATCCCAACGCGAGGCAACCTCCGCCGCAAAGTGTGACGCCGCATCGGCATATTCCGCATCTGCCGCGACATTGCGCATTTCCAAGGGATCTACGCTGAGATCATAAAGCTGAGCTGGATCACTGTCGCAATGAATGTATTTCAACACCCCGCGCCGGATCATTATCACGGGATAGCCCGTCATCTCTGCGCAGTATTCACCAATTGCTTCGTCAACCGGGTCGTCCTCGCCACGCATCAAGGGGACCAAACTGCGCCCGTCTATCGGTTCACCGAGCATTGACAGGTCGCCGCCGGCAAGTTCGATAAACGTTGGCAAAAGATCCACGAGCGAAACAGCATTACGCGCTGTCCCGACGGCAACGCCCGGCCCGGCCATGACCATGGGCACCCGGGCTGAATGTTCAAAGAAGTTCATCTTGTACCAGAGGCCACGCTCGCCCAGCATATCGCCGTGATCAGCAGTGACTATGACAATAGTGTTGTCCAGTTCTCCAATTTCCTCGAGGGTCTGAACAAGCTCACCTATCTTGCTGTCAAAATAGCTGACGTTGGCGAGATATGCCCGGCGGGCACGGCACACTTCCTCTTCCGTCAAGGGCACATACGAGGCTTCGATCCCGTCCAGCAAACGCCGAGAAAACGGATCTTGATCCTCAAGCTTTGGCACAAACGCCGGCATGTCGATGTTATAATCGGAGTAAAGGTTCCACCATTCGGGACGCGCCACATACGGATCGTGCGGATGGATGAAACTCGCCACCATAGCAAAAGGCGCATCCAGCCCGAGCGCCTTGTCCCTTGCGGCATTGATCAGCCAGCGTTTGGCGGCAAAAGCGACCTCGTCATCAAAATCGATCTGGAATGTCGCATGCGCCAGACCGCTTTCTTTAACGGTCTGCATGTTGTGATACCACTTATCGATCCGCTCGTCAGGAGCTTCCCAATCCGGGGTCCAGGCAAAGTCCGCGGGGTAGATATCGGTGGTCACGCGATCCTCAAACCCGTGCATCTGATCGGGACCGACAAAGTGCATCTTGCCGGACAGGCACGTGCGATAGCTGAGCGATTTCAGATAATGTGCAAAAGTGGGCACTGACGCTTTGAATTCAGACGCGTTGTCATATGCCGCAATCCGGCTGATGTTCTGCCCTGACATAAAGGCAAAGCGCGACGGGGCGCAGAGCGGCGAGTTGCAATAAGCTGCATCAAAGCGCATCCCGCGCGCAGCCAACGCGTCCAAATGCGGAGTCTTGGCGATCTTATGTCCGTATGCCCCGGTGAAATGCGGCGCCAGTTGGTCCGCCATGATCACCAGAATATTCGGCCGCGTCACGCGGCACCTTTTTCGTAGGCGTCCAGAACAAGCCCGTGGAAATGGTGAACCGCGTGTTCCGATTTGCCCGAGCCATCGGGATCATGAACAATCCGCCCTTGCGTGAACGCCGGCGTATTCATCCCACGCTGTACACTTTCCACGAGGTTGATGTCTTCGACCTGAAGCACTTCGTCCAAGTATCGGATCGCATCTAACTCCATCTCGTCAGGCTCAGGCGTTTCAAGGAAAAAGTCGTAGGTTTCCAGTGTCCGATCCGGGTCCACGGGAATGATGTTCAACACAATCATGCTGGAGCGTCCGGGATAACGCATCAGGCACGTTGTCGGGTAAAGCCACCAAACGGCATGAGTCTTAACTGTCGCATTGGAAACGTCATAGGCGCTATTCGCGTTTTGACCCGCGTCCGCCATATGGCTGGAATAAATACCGTGGGTCGTCACCTTATAGGTGTCCATATCCACCAGATCGCAGAAGTCCTTGTGCGCGGTCGGGCAGTGATAGCACTCAAGGAAATTGTCGACGACGTTTTTCCAGTTCGACTTGATATCATAGGTCAGCCGATGGCCGAATGTCAGCTGATCCACATCAGGTGCCCAATGGCGCACCTCCGTTTCAAGGTTCCCGGATTGTTCAGCGAGGGGTCGCGCATTCGGATCGAGGTTAACGAAAACAAAGCCGCAGAATTCTTCGACCTGCACTTCATCAAGGCAAATTTCACCCGGGTTGAAATCAACAAGGCTCTCAGTATGCGGCGCGCGCGCCAACTGCCCGTCCAGCTTGTAGACCCAAGCATGATAGGGACACATGATCCGCGTCGTGTTGCCTTCTCCTGACAGAAGCTCATGCGCGCGGTGCTTGCAGACATTGTAAAAGGCCCGCAGAATTCCTTCCTTGCCGCGTACAATCGCAATCGGATTGCCCGCGATTTCCACGGTGCAATAAGCGCCCGGCTCGCGGGTCTTCTCAACATGACAAACCCATTGCCAAGTCCGAGCGATTACCGATTTCAGATCCGCATCGAACCACGAGTGATCCGTATAGGCCTCTGCCTTCAGGGAGTAGGAACGGGCTGGATCGCTACTGTAACCGCCAGAGATTTCAGCATCGTCGTTCATAACGTCCTCCCTTGCTTTGCAGCAGTGTAGGCAATCCAGCTGAAACGGTTTAAATAAAACCGCCGCAAGTTTAACATTTTTAGGCTTCGCTCGCCTATATTGGTCCCTTCGACTTTTTGGTCGTGTTCGCCTAGTCAAACGTCATTATGTTGGCTGGGAAGGATGCTTCAGGTTATGCCCAACTCGAAATGCGCACCCGCAGAGAACGTCTGCTCTCCGGCCATATCAACCGATGCTGCGTCCACAACTAGCGTCGCCTTTAGTCTTGGTGCGTACCTTCGCTGAAGTTCGTCCCAACTTCCGCTTTGCGCACAAACCAGCATAAATTACAAAAGGACAATTGACACTTAGCAAAACTGTTTCATGCAATGCGTCTCAAGGATTGGTAGGGGCGATAACATAAAGAGCCTTCAATGCTTCGCTGGGCTCGATCCCTGGCAAAGCAATGCGAAAAATCTCTTCCATTGTGCCTTGAGCGTACATCTCTGACAAAATGCGATCTATTAGCAATCGAAAATCATAGTCTCCTTTCGGTATCGCCAATCCTTGCTTTTCTATGGTTAGTATTTCTTGGGACAACTTGAATTTGCCCTTTAGTCCGGCAGCAATGTAGTTGACCAACAAAATCGACTGATCCGCAAAATACGCATCGATTTCGCCGTCTCTTAGCGCCTTGATACCGTCTGGGTGTGAACCGAACCGCACCATATTTGCTTCGATACCCTCCGCTTCAAAGGAATTGAGAACGGATGCTTCTGTTGTCGTGCTGCTTCTCATACCAATCTTCTTCCCCGCCAGCGCACTCATAGTGCCCTCGGCTTCGATTGGTAATAATATGGACGTGCCATCGACATATATTGGAAGCGAGAAATCAACAGCTTCGCGACGGGAAAGTGTTATGGTCGCAGCCCCACAGAGCATATCTATTTCTCCCGAGGCAACTTTGTCGAAACGATCCTTGGAGTCGACCGGAATGAACTGGACGTTCAATTCATTCAATTCCAGTTTCTTCGCAAGACGCTGTGCGACCTGATCGCAAATTAAGGGTGATAAGCCAAACGGCCGACCTTGGTCGTTGACGTAAGATAGTGGCGCAGCATCTATTCGAAAACCAAAGCGGATTTCGTTATTTTTTGTTATCCGTTCGATTGTCTGAGCAACCGCTCCGGTTGTGAATAGAACCATCACAATAAGTACAGAAAGCAAGCGCATGGGTTTTATTTCTTTAATCATTGTCCGTCCCACAGGAGTACAAGGCATCTCATGTCGAGAATAATACACATTGAGGCTCAAAAAAGTCAGATTATTAACGACAAGAGTTTCTGGGCGAGGGAAGAAAACCGCATCTTGGCACCGTAAGTAGCTGACTCAGTTTAGACTAGGGCATAGATTATTGGGCTGGGCTTAAGTTCGATTGTCCAGTATGGAATACATCTATTGGATGTCGCGGTATCAAACTAACACCGAACTGACTTTTTTCATGACAAAAAGTTAAAACATTCCGCTTTGGGCTCAGTGCAGCCAACAGTCACCGTATGGCACTCTATGCGTTTTGTGTGACTTACCGAATTGGGTTCAGCTGATACCATCGCTGCCGCGTTTCTGAAGGTTAGGCCCGAGTAAATGGGCTCAAAGCGGTTATTCGCTTCACTCGGCATGAGCGGCTGCTTTGCGGACAAAGCTGCCATTAGCTAATAAGCAGCAATGGCAGCGGTTCGCGAAAGGGGGACATTTCAGCTCCACACGTAGGTCCGGACGACGGCCTGGACTTTTATCAATCACAGATTGCCCTCCGCACGTTTACCTTTTAACGCAGTTACACTAACTCGAAACACGGCCTTCTGTGCCACCGATATGACAAACGGCAGCGTCGAGGCGACATCGTACTGATAAATTGTCTTGTCAGTTTGCCAAAGTGTACTCGGGTTTCTCTCCGCCACCACTAAACAAATTCGTATTTTTGACTTTGTTTGGTAAGCGCGTACAATTGTGCCAGCTTTAGGCGCAAAATCCGCAAGTTAGGCCACCTTCACAGCGACGAAGTGAGGAACGCGGGCGGCACGGGAGGGGGATATGAAGAGAACTTTTGGTTGGCTATTTGCCTTCGTGTTGCTTACCGGCTGCTGGGAGAAGGAAGAAGATGCGACCCAAACACTTATTCGACCTGTCAGAGCCATCGAGATTTCCGACCTCTCCAGTTTGCATGACCGATATTTTGTCGGAACAGCCAGGGCTGCGCGCGAAGTCTCTTTGGCCTTTCGCGTACCGGGCAATGTTGTTGGCGTCGATGTTCAGGTTGGGGACCTTGTAACGAAGGGCGCCATTATGGCAGCCTTGGATCCAGCTCCATACCAGGCTGAAGTAGACCGGCTTACCGCCGAACTAGCAAGCGCACAGGCAACGTTTGAGAACGCCAAGTTGCAAACAGATCGGCAACGATCGCTGGTCGAAAAGGACGTTGCTGCTCAGGCTACACTCGACCGATTTATCGCTGGCGAGACATCCGCTCAGGCGGCCATCAATTCTGTTCAAGGCGCTCTGGACAGAGCCACTCTGGATTTAACCTATACGAGTTTGGCGGCACCGTTCGATGGTCGTGTTGTCGGCAAATACATTGAAGATTTCGAAGAAGTCGCCGCTCAGACTCCGGTGCTGCGCATTTTGGATGCAGAACGCATCGAAGTGGTGATTGATATCCCCGAACGATACATCGCGCTGATCCCCCACATTGAAGACATCACCGTTACTTTTGACGCACTGGGGGATGTGGTTCTACCGGCGGAAATTAGCGAGATTGGATCAGAGGCTTCGGCGACGACCCGAACCTTCCCCGTCACTTTGATTATGGATCAACCGGAAGACGCACTTGTTCTTCCGGGTATGGCTGGGCGCGTCCGTGGCCAGCCAAAGGAGGGGCACGAACCATTTGATGCGATCATGGTTCCTGCCAGCGCGGTTTTCGTGCCTGAAGGGGAAACAGATCCGCATGTCTGGGTATTCGATGCCGGCTCAGAAACCGTAACGGCAAGGAAGGTTTCGCTTGGCACGCCCCGGTCGCAAGGGGTGGCCGTTAGTGAAGGTCTGGAATTTGGTGATGTGGTCGTCACTGCCGGAGCGAACTCTTTGCGAGAAGGCCAAAAGGTTTCACGACTTTCCGAGGATACAGAGTAATGGGTCTCGCGGCGTTCTCAATCCGCAACGCCAAATTCGTTTGGTTCACGGTTGTCATGCTCACGTTGGGCGGCATTTCGGCTTTCTTTAGTCTGGGGCAGCTAGAAGACCCCGAGTTCACTATCAAGACTGCGGTTGTGACCACCCTCTATCCTGGCGCCAGCCCTGAAGAAGTTGAGCAGGAGGTCACAGAACGGATCGAGCTGAAACTTCAGGAAATAAAGGAGATTGATTACATCTCGAGCGAAAGCAAGGCGGGTGTGTCGACGATTAAAGTCGAAATTCGCCCGAACTATTGGTCGGACCAGCTGCCGCAAATCTGGGACACACTACGTCGGAAAGTCAGAGACGTGGAAACAGACCTGCCCCCTGGCGCGGGTCGTCCTGCCATCAACGATGATTTCGGTGATGTCTTCGGTCTACTGCTGGCGATGACGTCCGATGGGTTCTCCGCTCAGGAGCTTGATGGGTATGCCGAAGATTTCAAGCGAGAGCTCTCGTTAATCGACGGTGTCGGCCGCGTCGATCTTTGGGGCGAACGCGACAGGGTGATTTATCTGGAAACACGGGAAGAAGCCTTGGCCGCATTGGGAGTCTCGGCTCAGACAATTCTCAACACGTTACAGACCCAGAATGCGATCGTGGATGCAGGGCGGGTAAACGTCGGTGACTACCGCATGCGCATTGCGCCCAGCGGAACCTTCACAAGCCCAACTGACATCGCAGATCTAGTCGTCCGACCGAGTGGTCTGGATCAGGCTCAAAGCGGTCAACGTCGTGGGCCAGAGTTGCTAAGGCTGGGCGACATCGTTGAGGTTAAAGAAGGCTACATTGACCCACCGATAACTATGATGCGCTATAATGGCCTTTCATCTATTGGGTTGGCCATATCCTTCCAGTCTGGGGTCAACGTTGTCAGTGTTGGTGAGGCGGTAGATGCGAGAGTATCAGAACTGATCGCTAGCCTGCCGATGGGCATCGAGGTTGAACGGGTTCATTGGCAATCCGATGACGTAAACCTTGCGGTCAGCAGTTTTCTGGTGAGCCTTGCCCAAGCCGTCGCAATTGTCTTGGTCGTTTTAACTTTGGCGATGGGTGTTCGGATGGGGATCATCATCGGCAGCGGGCTGATTCTAACAATCCTTGCCACCTTCATACCCTTGGCAGCACTGGGCATAGATCTTCAGCGCATGTCCTTGGGTGCATTGATCATTGCGCTCGGCATGATGGTAGACAACTCGATCGTCGTAGCGGACGGCGCGATGGTACGGATGTCGCAAGGAATGGACCGAGCAAAGGCTGCGATTGAAGCCGCAACGCGTCCTGCCATGTCGTTGCTTGGGGCCACGTTTGTCGCGGTCATGGCTTTCTACCCGATCTTTGCATCTGTCGAGAGCGCAGGGGAGTACTGCCGAACACTCTTCTCAGTTGTCGGGATCGCGCTGCTGGTCAGTTGGTTGCTGTCGATGACGGTTACGCCACTGCAATGCGTTGCCATGCTACCGGAGCCAAAAGGTGGAGCAAGCGAGACCTTTGACACCGGTTTCTATGCGATTTACCGCCGCTTTCTGGCTGCGGCGATCCGCGTGCGTTATCTGACGATCGGGGTGGCTTTGGGTGCTTTGGTCATTGCCGGGGTTGGTTTTGGCTCTGTCACACAGCTGTTCTTCCCGACCTCGTCGATGACCAAATACATGATCGACTATTACGCTCCCGAGGGAACTCGGATTGAAGCCGTGTCAGAAGCGATCTCACGGATCGAAGAAAAGGTTGAAATGGACGATCGTGTGACCGGCATCGCCAGCTTTATCGGAGCTGGCCCGCCCCGTTTCTACCTGCCAGTCGACCCTGAGGGAACCAACCCGTCCTACGCGCAAGTCATTGTTAATGTCGAGGATTACCGCGACATTCCCGAGATGACCAAAGAGATATCGCTTTGGATATCAGCCAACATGCCTGAGGCGACCTCTTTCACACGTCAATTCGGTGTGGGACCCAGCAACACCTGGGCATTCGAGAACCGCATCATCGGCCCATCGGATGCTGATCCTGAGACTCTGCGCGAAATTGGTGACAGAGCAGTTGCGATACTGGATCAGCATCAATGGACGAAAGTGGCGCGCACCGATTGGCGCAACCGTGTCCTGAAAACTGTCCCAGACTATGACCAGGACCGAGCACGGTGGACCGGTATCACGTATGAAGATCTTGGAAACACGACAAAACGAGCATTTGACGGGCGTTCGGTCGGCCTCTACCGCGAAGGTGACGAGTTGCTGCCAATCATCGTTCGGCCTGGCGCAGAAGATGTGGCAGCCGTCGACAACTTTGAACTGTTGCAACTTCAGTCACCGTTTTCTGTTGAGCCTGTCCCATTGGCACAGGTTGTACGCGGCGTGAATATTCAGCCCGAAGATCCAACGATCAATCGTCGCGACCGGCGCCGTGTTCTGACTGTGCAAGCCAATCCAATCGATAGCGTAACTCTGCCAAGTTATCGCGCCGCAGTTCTTGCCGAATTCGAAGCTCTGGAGGCTGACTTGCCACCGGGCTACAGCATGGAATGGGGTGGAGAGCACGAGGACACAGTGTCTGCGCAAGCGTCTTTGATTCCGGGTATGATCCCCGCGTTTTCGATCATGGCACTGATTGTCGTTGGGCTATTTAACTCATACCGCAGACCGTTGGTCATTTTCCTGACAGTACCTTTTGTGCTGATAGGTATTGTTCCGAGCCTGCTCCTTACAAACACACCGTTTGGATTCGTTGCATTGCTCGGGGGCATGAGCCTGGCGGGCATGATGATAAAAAACGCAATCGTTCTGATCGATCAGATCAACGATAACTTGGCCGAAGGTCAGCCGGGCTACGACGCCGTTTTGAATGCCGGAGCCTCAAGACTGCGCCCTGTCGTACTGGCCGCCGCCACTACAGTTTTGGGTGTGATACCGCTACTGCCAGACGTGTTTTGGGTGGGTCTTGCTGTAACGATCATGGGCGGTTTGACGGTGGGTACGATGCTCACAATGATCCTGATACCGGTCTTGTTCGCCACGCTGAGCGGCATTCGACAGTCACCGAAAGCCGTTTGACGTCATCTATAGCGGTCTTTGGATCGTTTTTTTCGAGCATGTACTTGTTGAGTGTAAACAACTCATTTGGGGGTAAAGATGGACAATACAGTACTCTACTTTCTGGTCGGCATCTTCGTGGTTGGCCTAGTCTCACTGGGATATTTTGCCAAAGGTAGCGGAGCACTGCTTGTGATCGTGATATTGGTTGGTGTGTTGTTAGCGATGATCGCATTTTTTGGGGGTTACTTTGGCGAGACACCGAAGTGAGCTTGTAGTGGTATCATTGAAGACGCCTCGCGAGTTACAGGAAACGTCAGTTGATCCGAGAAGGAGGCTCATTGGATTTGACGCTTGGTGACTACTTTGTTCAGTGCCATCTATAGGCACCATTTTCTGCGAAAACAGAGATCAGGCGCGCTTTTCGCCGATTGTGGCCACGCCCAGAACCGACAGTACTTTGGCCTCGATCTGCTCGGCATTCATACCAGCTACCGCGTACATATCCGCAGGGCTGGCCTGATTGATGAAGATGTCAGGCAGCACCATCGAACGGTATTTCAGACCCGCATCAAACACGCCTTCATCCGCCAACAATTGCGCCACGTGGCTGCCAAAGCCGCCAATCGCCCCTTCTTCAATGGTGATCAGCGCCTCGTGATTGGCGGCCAGATCCAGAATCAGGTCGCGGTCCAGCGGTTTGGCAAAACGCGCATCGGCGATCGTCGGCGTGATACCCTTAGCGGTAAGCGCCTCGGCCGCTTTTTGAACTTCGGCCAGACGGGTGCCGAAGGACAGCAGCGCAACCCGCGCGCCGGTTTGGATGATGCGACCTTTGCCAATTTCCAGAACTTCCCCGCGCTCGGGAAGGTCGACGCCTACACCCTCACCCCGCGGATAGCGGAACGCGATGGGGCCTTCGTTATGCGCAGCGGCGGTGGCGACCATGTGCATCAGCTCGGCCTCATCGGCGGCGGCCATCACCACCATGCCCGGCAGGTTGGACAGATAAGCGATGTCGAACGATCCTGCATGCGTCGCGCCATCGGCCCCCACAAGCCCCGCGCGGTCGATGGCGAACCGGACCGGCAGGCGTTGAATGGCCACGTCATGCACAACCTGATCATAACCGCGCTGCAGGAAAGTCGAATACATCGCGCAGAACGGCTTCATCCCGCCCGCAGCCAGCGCGGCGGCAAAGGTCACGCCGTGCTGTTCAGCAATCGCCACGTCGAAACAACGTGAGGGGTAGCGTTCTGCAAACAGGTTCAACCCAGTGCCATCTGGCATCGCCGCAGTCACAGCCACGATCTTGTCGTCGCGCTCGGCCTCTTCCACCAACGTCTTGCCAAAGACCGAGGTATAGGACGGCGCGTTTGATGGCGCTTTGTGCTGTTTGCCCGTCACTACGTCGAATTTCGCGGTTGCATGCCCCTTGTCGCGGGCTTGCTCGGCGGGGGCATAGCCTTTGCCCTTTTTGGTCAGGATGTGGATCAGGATCGGCCCGGTCGCCCGTGCCTTGACGGTACGCAACACCGGCAGCAACTGGTCGATGTCATGCCCGTCGATGGGACCGATGTACGAGAATCCCAGCTCCTCGAAAAACGTGCCGCCCATGGCCATGCCCTTGAGCATCTCTTTGGCGCGTTTCGCCCCTTCGCGGAAGGGTTCCGGCAGAAGGGACACCGCGCCTTTGGCGGCGGCTTTCAGATCGTGGAACGGGGCTTCGGTATAAATCCGCGACAGATAGCTGGACAGCGCACCAACCGGGGGCGCAATGCTCATCTCATTATCGTTCAGGATTACGATCAGGCGTTTTTTCAGGTGGCCCGCATTGTTCATCGCCTCGAACGCCATGCCTGCGGACATCGACCCATCGCCGATCACAGCAATCGCATCGCCCAACCCTTCGGGTGTGATACCGCCCAAATCGCGCGCGACGGAAAACCCAAGCGCAGCACTGATCGAGGTACTGGAATGTGCAGCCCCGAACGGGTCATAGGGGCTTTCGCTGCGCTTTGTGAACCCGCTCAGCCCGTCTTTCATGCGCAGTGTGCGGATCCGGTCGCGCCGTTCGGTCAGGATTTTATGAGGATAGCACTGGTGCCCCACATCCCAGATGATCTTGTCGCGCGGGGTGTCAAAGACGGCGTGCAGCGCGGTGGTCAGCTCGACGACACCCAAACCTGCGCCCAAATGCCCGCCGGTGACGGAAACGGCCGAGATGGTCTCAGCCCGCAATTCATCCGCGACCTGCCGCAGCTGTGAATCCGTGAACTGCTTGAGGTCCGCAGGGCGGCTCACGAGGTCCAGCAGGGGCGTATTCGGGCGGTCAGACATATGGCGCGTTCCTGGCTTAGCTGTCCCGGGCAATAACGAAGCGGGCGGCGTCCTTCAAGGTTTCAGCAGCAGTTCCATAGCCATCCAGCGCAGCGCAGGCCTGATCCACCAACTCTGCTGCGCGGGTCTTTGCGGCGTCTAGCCCTAGCAGCGAGACAAAGGTGGCCTTGCCCGCCTTTGCATCCTTTTGCAGGCGCTTTCCGGCTTTTTCGGCATCGCCCTCAACATCCAAAATGTCATCCGCGATCTGAAAGGCAAGGCCCAGAGCACGGGCATAGTGGCGCAGCGGGTCCGCGTCCACCTGCGCCAACCTCGCGCCCGCACAGGCCGACCATTCGATCAAAGCCCCGGTTTTGCCCGCCTGCAACCGCGTGATCTGTTCCAGCGTCAGCGGAGCCTCCGCCGTTTCCGCCGCGATATCCAGCGCCTGCCCCAGCACCATACCTTGCGCACCGCTTGCTCTCGCCAGCGTTAGCGTCAAATCTGCGCGAATTGAGGCCTCGCCAACCTGCGTGTTCCCGCAAAGCTCAAACGCCAGCGTCTGCAACGCGTCCCCGGCCAGAACGGCCGTACCCTCATCCCATTTCACATGAACCGTGGGCCGCCCCCGGCGCAGATCATCATCATCCATGCAAGGCAGATCATCATGGACCAGCGAATACGCGTGCAGCGCTTCGATAGCCGTCGCGGGCCAAATGGCTCGTTCAGTCTCAACACCATGCAACCGCGCACTTTCCAATACCAAAAATCCGCGCAGCCTTTTGCCGCCCTTGGTGGCATAGGCCATCGCCTGGGTCACATCCAGATTGTCCAGCGCCCCCAGAACCTTATCAAAATGGTTCTGAATAAGCGCGGCATCCTGCGCCAGTCTGTCTCGAAACATTTACTGACCTTCGACAGGCGTGGTCCCGGTCGGCTGACCTTCGGCATCCAGCGTGATCGCCGCCACTTTTTCCTCGGCCCGCTTCAACTCATCCTCGCAGCGTTTCTTCAGCTGCGCCCCGCGTTCGTACAGAGCAATGGATTGGTCCAATGCAACATCTCCACGCTCAAGCTGACCAACCACGGCCTCCAGCTCTTTCATGGCCTGTTCGAATGTCATCTGGTCAACGGGTGTCTCGGTCATTGGGCTGCCTTCATCAATTCTTCCACATGAGCACGGGTGGCCTCGGCCAAGGCTTTCAGATCATACCCGCCCTCCAGAGTCGAGACGATACGACCCTCACACAGCTCTGCCGCGATCTGGCACAGCTCTGACGTGAGCCAGGCAAAATCCCCGGTGGACCAGTTCAATTCGGCCAGCGGATCATCCTGATGCGCGTCAAACCCGGCCGAGATGACAATTAGCTCAGGTGCAAAGGCACGCAGACGCGGGAAGGCCAACCGTTCATAGGCCGCACGCATCTCGGCCCCACCTGTACCAGGTGCCAGAGGGATATTCAGCACCGTGTCATAAGCACCGGTTTCATCGGGGCGCCCGGACCCCGGCCACAAGGGCATCTGCTGGCTGGTAATAACCAACGCGCGCTTTTCGTCCCACAGCAGATCCTGCGTGCCATTGCCGTGATGCACGTCGAAATCCACAACGGCCACGCGGCTCAGCCCGTGATGGTCCAGTGCATGTTTCGCCGCCAGAGCCGCGTTGCCGAATAAGCAAAACCCCATGGCAGTGTCCGTCTCAGCATGATGCCCCGGAGGCCGCACCGCGCAAAACGCATTCGGCGCCTCACCACCCAGCACCAAATCCACCGCCCGAACAGCCGCCCCCGCCGCGCGATATCCCGCGCTCACCGACCCCGGCGACATGAATGTATCGCCGTCGATCTGCCGAAACCCGTCCACAGGCGCGCTGCGCCGAATGTCTTCAATATAGCTGTCCGGGTGAATACGCCGCAGATCATCATCTGCTGCTAAAGGCGCAGTCTTGCGATCCAAATCCAGCGGCTCCAAGGCATGCAGAATATGTTCCAATCGCGCGACCCGCTCAGGGTGGCCGTCCGGCGTCACATGTCCAAGACAATCCGCATGAGTCAAAAGCGCAGTCTTCATCAGGATCCCATCTTCATCTGGCTAAAAATATCCTCGCCGAAGGCAAAAAATCGCCGCGCAGCGGCCCTTAGTCCGGGGCCAACATGTACCCTGCACCGCGCACAGTTTGCAAATACCGCGGCTGCTTGGGGTCCTGTTCGATCTTGCGCCGCAAACGGGTGATCTGCACGTCCACCGCGCGCTCCTGCGCCTGGCCTTTGTCGCGGCCCAAATCTTCAACCAGCTTCGACCGGCTGATCGGCTCACCCGGTTGGGCTGAGAAAATCTTCATCAACTGACTTTCCGTAGCCGTCAGACGCACGGGTTCTTCGCCCTGCCACATCTCGCCCTTCTCAACATCATAGCGGATGGGTCCGAGGTTCAGGATCTTGCTAACCGTCTCTTGCGCAGGTGTCTCGGGCATCCGACGCAGGATCGCGTTGATCCGTAGCAACAATTCCTTGGGTTCGAACGGCTTGGCCAAATAGTCATCGGCCCCAGCCTCAAGCCCCGCGATCCGATGCTCGGTCTCGCCGCGCGCGGTAAGCAACAGGATCGGCGTCGAATGGGTTTCGCGCAACGCCTTCGTTAGGCTGACACCATCTTCGCCCGGCATCATCACATCCAGCACGATCATGTCGAAATCCAACCCCGACAACACCCGCCGCGCGTGGGCTGCATCACGGGCCGACGTCACCAGAAACCCGTTCCGCATCAGAAACTTCTTGAGCAGATCCCGAATGCGTTCGTCATCGTCAACGATCAGCAGATGCGCGTCCATATCGCTCATGAGGTGGTATCCCGCAATTTCCTGTATGCATGACGCATATCAGCATCCATCATCGCTTCAAGCACTTTACGAAACCCTGAAACGGCCTCGGGGCCCGCTTCCTTGTACGCCGCCCGCATCCGAACGCGCTGCGCCTCGGACAATGTAGTCTCCAATTCTCGGCCTCTCTCTGTCAGAAATAGGTGCCTTTCACGTTTGTCCACCGTTCCCACCCGACTTTCGACCAACCCGTCGTCAATCAAGGTTCGCAACACCCGGTTCAGAGACTGTTTCGTCACGCCCAATATGGCCAGCAGATTGTTCACCGTGGTTCCCGGAGCCCGGTTGATGAAATGAATGGCCCGGTGATGCGCGCGACCATAGGCCAGTTCGGACAGGATACGATCAGGGTCCGCCGTAAACCCGCGATACGCGAAAAACATCGCCTCAATCCCTTGCCGTAACTGCTCATCCGTCAGAAACAGCAGGCTTTCTCCGCCAAAGACCTGGGCGGGACGGGTGTCGGACATCTTGTGCCTCATTCGTTACTTGGGTCGAGTTTATGTCAGCGTTATTGACATTCCAAGGGCAGACAGGTATCGAATCGCAGTTTTTGCGCAACATTATGTCCGCTTCGGACTTAAATAACGCAACAATCGGAAATTTCAGCCCGGTTCAGGAGGTTTCGCATGTCGGGATATGATGATCGTGATGGTGTCATCTGGTTGGATGGCAAACTGGTGCCCTGGCGCGAGGCCAATGTACACATCCTGACCCATGCGATGCACTATGCGTCTTCGGTCTTTGAGGGCGAACGCGCCTATGGCGGCAAAATCTTCAAAAGCCGCGAACATTCCGAGCGTCTGATCGCCTCGGCCGAGGCTCTGGACATGCCAATGCCGTATTCGGTGGACGATATCGAGGCCGCCAAGGAAGAAACCCTGAAAGCCAGCGGACTGCAGGACGCCTATGTGCGCGTTCTGGTCTGGCGCGGCTCGGGTGAGGATATGGGCGTCGCATCAGCCAAGAACCCGGTGCGGATGGCCGTGGCTGTCTGGCCTTGGGGCGCATATTACGGCGACGCCAAGATGCAGGGTGCGAAGCTGGATATCGCAGAATGGAAACGCCCCAGCCCCGAAACCATCCCGGTTCACGCAAAAGCGGCGGGTCTCTACATGATCTGCACCATCTCCAAGCACAAAGCCGAGGCCAAGGGATGCTCGGATGCCTTGTTCATGGACTACAACGGCTATGTGGCCGAGGCTACCGGCGCCAATGTCTTCTTCGTCAAAGATGGTGAGGTTCACACCCCTCTAGCCGACTGCTTTTTGAACGGCATCACCCGCCAGACCGTCATTCAGATGCTGAAAGACAAGGGCATCACTGTCCACGAACGCCGCATCAAGCCCGAGGAAATGGCCGAATTCGAACAATGCTGGCTGACCGGTACAGCGGCCGAGGTCACTCCGGTCGGGCAAATTGGCGATTATACTTTCGAGGTAGGCGACCTCACCCGCGAGATCGCCTCGGACTATGAGGCGTTGGTCCGCGCCTGATCCCAAACAACCAATTCTAACGAACCCCCACGGATCCGCGGGGGTTTTCTTTTGCCAAACGTGCGGGATTTATTGCAGATCGTTCGAACCCATGGATGTATGTGCATAATCGTTTAGGTTAAGCATATGTTAGACCTGCTCAGCGATATCCTCACTCGCCTGTCCCTAAAAGGCACGTTCTACTTCCGCACATCGTTCACGCCGCCCTTTGGCGTCCAGGTGCCAGCCTTCGAAAACGTGGCCCGGTTTCACTTTGTACAGCGGGGCGAGCTGAAGGTGCATGTCTCGACCACCGGCGAAACACTGCGGCTACGGCAAGGCGACCTGATCCTGATTCCGCACGGGTCGGCGCATGCTCTGCTCTGCAATGAGGTTAAACCGCTGGACGCTTTGCCTTTGGAAGAGGTGCTGGAAAAATCCGGCTATCAGGGTGACGGCGTTCTGGTCTATGGCGGCGAGGACAAAAGCCGGGATACGCAGCTGATCTGCGGGCATTTCTCGTTCACCGGCCCGCCGGGGCGACAGGGCACGGGGCATATGCTGATCGACCGGCTACCGCCCTATATCCTAATCGAGAATTATGGCGAAGAGGCCGGAGCCTGGATCGAGTCGACTCTGCGCATGATCGGGTCCGAAGTCAGCGGCGCCCGCATTGGCGGCGATTTGATCGCGCTGAAACTATCCGAAGTGCTGTTTGCCCAAGCCATCCGCGCCCACTTGGAACATCAAAGCCCCAGCGAATCTGCCTTGGCCGGGTTTGCAGACCCCCGCGTTTCACGCGCGCTGACGGCGTTCCACCAGTCCCCGGCGCAGGATTGGAGCGTTGAGTTGCTGGCGCGCGAGGCCGGGATGTCACGCACGGCCTTTGCTCAATTATTCGCCGAAAAGATGGGTACGACTCCGATGCAATACCTGACCGACTGGCGCATGCAGATCGCCTGCCACGGTCTGACAGAAAGCCGCTGGAACGTCGCGGATGCAGCTGCAGAAGTGGGCTATGCGTCCGAAGCCGCATTCTCGCGCGTGTTCAAGAAGCAGGTCGGTCTGTCCCCGGCGGCTTATCGAGCCATGCACTGAAGCGACGTAATTTTGGACGATCTGCAATATCACGCGAACGATCCGGACTGATACGTTCGGGATTACTGATCTAACTTGGACTCATACCAAGCTAAGGAAAGGAACCTTCCATGTCTGCCCGTTTCGTGACCCGCAACATTCACGCCTATCTGGATTACCCCGTTGCCATTGCGCTGATGACCTTGCCATTCATACTGGGTCTAGGCCAATCCAACCCGCTGGCGCTGTGGCTGTCGGTCGTGACCGGCGTCGCCGCATTTGTGCTGACCGTGCTGACAGATCACCATCTGGGGATTTGGCGTGTGCTGCCCTATAAACTGCACCTGACAGTCGATCTTCTGGTCGGGTTGACCTTCCTTGCTGCGCCCAGCCTGCTTGGATTTTCCGGCCTGGATGCGGTATTCTACTGGGTGAACGGTGCGGCAGTTGTTGTGGTGATCGCACTCAGCGCGCCGGAACAGGACGTCACGGCCTAAGCACCTTGTCCACAAGTGTCACAATATCATCGTGATACTTTCAAAAAACTGAGCCGCTTGTTTTACAAACAGGCGGCTCACTGCCGCTCACCAATCGCGTGGTCCCTAAGGACCACCAGACAGGAGAGCCCAAATGACCCGAATCCTACGCCCCAATCGCCGAGCCTTTCTGGCTGGCAGCACCGCCTTCGCCGCATCACTGTCTATGCCAGCCATCAGCCGCGCATCCTCGCGCCCGGTTTTCACCCACGGCGTTCAGTCGGGTGATGTTGACACCACCTCGGGTATGATCTGGACTCGCACCGATCGACCGGCTCGCGTGATGATGGAGGTCTCGACCACCGAGAGCTTTACCGATGCGCGCAAACTGACCCCTATGGATGCAATCCCCAACAGCGACTTGGCCATCAAGCGGTTGGTCGACGGGTTGCCGTCGGATCAGGACATCTTCTATCGGTTTACCGCAGCGGATCTACACGACATTAGCGCCATATCAGAGCCTATTATTGGCCAATTTCGCACTGCACCGACCTCACGCCGGAATATCCGCTTTGCCTGGTCGGGCGATACCGCTGGGCAGGGTTGGGGCATCGACGACGAAGGGATGCGCACCTACGCCACCATGGCGCAGCACAAGCCCGATTTCTTCATCCACTCGGGCGACACGATTTATGCCGATGGTCCGATGCAGGATGAGGTCGTCAAGGGCGATCAACTGATCTGGAAAAACACAACCCTGATCGACGAGAAACGCAAAGTGGCTGAAACGCTGGACGAATTCCGTGGTCAGTGGAAATACAACATGATGGACGAGCATGTGCGCTCTATGAACGCCGTCTGCCCGACCTTCTTTCAGTGGGATGACCATGAGGTCGTGAACAACTGGTCGGATGCGAAAGACCTGATCTCGGACGACCGCTATTCTGAGAAATCGGTGCACGTGCTGCAATCCCGCGCTGCCCGTGCCTTCCACGAAATGACACCGCTGCGCATCACCCCGGCCGAGCCGGGGCGGGTGTATCGCAAGATCGCATATGGTCCAATGCTGGACGTGTTCTTTTTGGACCTACGCAGCTATCGCGGGCCGAACGGGGCCTCGATGGAGGATGAGATCACTGATCAGTCCCGCATTCTGGGGGCCGAGCAACTGGCTTGGCTGAAACGCGAACTGGCCGCGTCCGAGGCGACGTGGAAGGTTATCGCATCCGACATGCCAATCGGTCTGATCGTCTGGGACAACTGGCGGGAACAAGCCGGGGCCGAAGCCATCGCAAACGGTGATAGCGGCCCCGCCAAAGGGCGCGAGTTGGAGATTGCCGAATTGCTGCAATTTATCAAAACCGCCGGGATCACCAATACGGTCTGGTTCACCGCTGACGTTCACTATACTGCCGCGCACTATTACGACCCTAACAAAGCGCAATTCCAGGATTTTGAGCCATTCTGGGAATTCGTCTCGGGCCCGCTGCATGCCGGAACTTTTGGGCCGAACGCCTTGGATGGGACCTTCGGCCCCGAGGTCAAATTCGTCAAAGCCCCGGCCGAGGGACAAGGTGTCAATCTACCCCCCAGCGCCGGTCTGCAGTTCTTTGGATTGGTGGATATCGACGGAGCCACCGAGCAGATGACAGTGCGTCTGATGGACCGCGCCGATACCGAACTGTGGTCGATCACGCTGGACCCAAAGTCTCGCGCAATTTAATGGGATCAGAGCGCCCCAGACTTATGATCAGGGGCGCTCTGTCATTCCAACACTTAAAAATCCACGCCGCGCTGGGCTTTGATACCAGCTTGGAACGGGTGTTTCTCTTCCGTCATTTCGGTGACAAGATCTGCATAGTCACGCAGCGCCTGCGGCGCGTCGCGGCCCGTAAGAAACACGCTGGTTTTGTCCGAGCGTGCATTCAGCCCATCAATGACCTGCTCGACCGACAGATACTCGTACCGAAGGGCAATGTTGATCTCGTCCAAAACCACCAGGTCATAGTGCCCGCTGGCCATCAGGTCACACGCCTTGCCAAAGGCGGCGTTGGCCGCGGCGATGTCACGCTCTCGGTCCTGCGTGTCCCAGGTAAAGCCCTCGCCCATTGTGTGCCATGTGACCAGATCGCGTTCTTCAAAGAAACGCCGCTCACCCGTTTTCCACTTACCCTTGATGAACTGCACAACGGCAACTTCCTGGCCCCAGCCCAGCGCCCGAATGACCACACCAAACGCAGCCGAGGATTTACCCTTGCCCTTGCCGGTATTGATCAGGACCAGCCCGCGCTCGGGGTCTACGGCCTCGGAGACTTTCTTGCGGTGCTGGGCCTGCACCTTCTGCATCTTTTCCTTGTGATCCTGCGCATCACTCATGGTGGGAACCTTTCCTTGTGTTGCGCCCAACCTAGGTGAAGTTCGCGAAAGGTAAAGATCAGCCCTTGGGATCCGTGACTGAACGCGCTTTTGCACGCTCCAGCCCCAGTTGCCGTTCGCGCAGGATCACCACCACATTTCCCGCGATAACCAACGCTGCCCCACCCAGCATGACCAAAGTCGGCAGCTCGTCGAACCAGACATAGCCGATGACCACCGCAAACAGCATCGTGGTATAGTCATAAGGTGCCAGCATCGAGGCTTGCGCGAACTTGTAGGACGTCGTGACCAATATCTGTGCAACCCCTCCTGTCAGCCCCACAAGAGCCAATATTAGGGTCTGTTCAAGCGTGGGCGCGGTCCATCCCCAAAATGCCGTCAAGGCGGACAGCAGCGTTGCCGTGACAGAAAAGTAAAAGGCCACGGCGGCGGGGTGATCGACCTGAACCAGTTGTCGGATATGGATTTGCACGAATCCTCGCGCCATCGTGGCAACCAGAACGCATAGCGCGCCGAGGCTTGCCGTGCTTTCCATGTTGTTGCCGCCCAGCCGAGGCCAGATCATGATCAGAACGCCCAGCAGCCCCAGACTGACCGCGCCGATACGGATCATGCGAATGCGCTCACCCAGAATGACGGCCGCCAGAATCAGCGTGAAGATCGGCGTGGCGTAGCCAATGGCCGTGACCTCGGGCAGAGGCAGCAGGGCCAGCCCCGTAAAGGTCAGCCCCATGGCCGAAGTTCCCAGAACACCGCGCCAGACGTGGCCCATCGGCTTTCGGGTGTTCAACCCCTGCGCCAGCTCTCCACGCCAGAGCAGCCAGCCAATGATCACAGGGATGGCAAAGAGCGAGCGGAAAAAGACCATCTCGCCCGGCGGGAACGTATCCGACAGCGCTTTGACCAATGCGGCCATAGCCGTGAACAGGAACAATGCGCCCAGCTTCAGACCCACCGCCAGGGCGGGTCGATGCGATGTTAAGGATTTTGCCATGGGCCGGACCCTGCGCCTTTAACGGGCAAAGATCAACCGGTCGCGTCGCCGTTTATCCACGTGCGCGGCAGGTCACTGCCGATTTCCTCGGCGAACTCGTGCAGAAAACGGATCATACGCGCGGTCCTTGCTTTTGCGATCTGCCGCCCGGTTTCAGTCAGCATGTCATCAGACAAGCTCAGCAGTTTCACTTTCCAATGGTCGAGCGAATAGTGCAGATCATCCAGCGCGCGATCAGCCGCAAACGGATCGGCTGCATCGTAGAGCGTGCGCCCCAATGCGCCCGAGACCGAAAAGTTCCGTGCAATCCCGATGGCACCCAGCGCATCCAGCCTGTCTGCATCGCGCAGGATGCGTGCCTCGGGCGTCTCGGGCGGGATATTGGCCGAGAAGCTATGTGCCTCAATGGCATGTTTGGTGGCGTAAACCTGGGCGCGGCTAAAGCCGAAACTCGTCAGAATAGGCTCTGATTCCGATGCGGACTTGCGCGAGGCCAGATGGCGATCCGGGTCATCTTTTGGCAAGTTGACCAGATCGTGCAGATAGCTGGCGGCAAGCAGGACAGTCATGTCAGTCTGGTCATCGGAAATGGCCCGAGCGTTTACCCAGACACGGTCCAGATGGGCCAGATCATGGGCCGGGTCCGTTTCCATGCGTTGCGCCACGACAGCGCGCAGGCGGCTGCGCAGATCAGCCGATATGTCCACGGTTTTCTCCGATCTGACCGCGATGCAGCAGCAGGTGGTCCAGAATCACGCAGGCCATCATCGCCTCACCCACTGGGACGGCACGGATGCCAACGCAGGGGTCGTGGCGGCCTTTGGTGATGATCTCGGTTTCCTCACCCGATTTGGTGATCGTCTTGCGCGTGGTCAGGATCGACGAAGTAGGCTTTACCGCAAACCGCACCACGATGTCCTGCCCGGTCGAGATGCCGCCCAGAATACCGCCCGCGTGGTTGGAGCTGTATTGCGGGCCATTCTGACCCATGAAAATCTCATCGGCATTGGCCTCACCTGTCAGTTCGGCAGCGGCCATCCCTTCGCCGATCTCGACCCCTTTGACGGCGTTGATCGACATCATCGCGGCGGCCAGATCAGTGTCTAACTTGGCATAAATCGGCGCGCCCAGCCCGGCGGGGACGCCGCGCGCCACGACTTCGACCACAGCGCCAACCGAGTTGCCGGATTTGCGCAGGTCATCCAGATAGGCGGCCCAGTCGTCGGCGGCTTGGGCGTCAGGTGTCCAGAACGGGTTCTGTTCGATCTGCGACAAGTCGAAATTGGCGCGGTCGATTTTGTGTGGGCCGATTTGGGTCATGTAGCCTGTGATCTGCACGTTGGGCGCGATCTGCTTGATCGCTTCACGTGCCAGCCCTCCGGCCGCGACGCGCGACGCGGTTTCACGGGCCGAGCTGCGCCCACCGCCGCGATAGTCGCGGATGCCGTATTTCTGCCAGTAGGTGATATCGGCATGTCCCGGACGGAACTTGTCGATGATGTCGCCGTAGTCTTTCGAACGTTGATCGGTGTTCTCAATCATCAGCTGAACCGGGGTGCCTGTAGTCTGACCTTCGAACACGCCTGAAAGGATTTTAACCTGATCGGGCTCACGGCGCTGGGTCGTGAACTTGTTCTGCCCGGGTTTGCGCTTGTCCAGCCAGTGCTGGATCATGGCTTCGTTTATGGCGACACCCGGAGGGCAACCATCCACCGTGGCGCCCAAGGCGGGGCCATGACTTTCACCCCAAGTGGTGACGCGGAAGAGGTGTCCAAAGCTGTTCATCGACATGGGGCGTGCTCCTTTGGAAATTGTGATTAGCGGGGAGTGTCTTTGGCCTCAAGCGGATTTGCATGCGGAAAGCGGGGGAAGGGGGCGCTGCCCCCGTCGCGCGGGCGCGACTCCCCCGAGGTATTTTCGAACAGAAGAACGATCAGGCCGCTTGTACGATTGAGGCGCGGGTTTTTGTGATTGTCAGAGCCGCCTGGGCGGCCTCGCGGCCTTTTTCGACGAAATGGGCGCGGTAGATGGCGTTGTGATGGTCGGTTTCCTGATACTGGTGCGGGGTCAGCGAGACCGACAGGACCGGCACACCTGTGTCCAACCCAGCGCGCATCAAACCGTCGACCACGGCCTGTGCCACGAAATCATGCCGGTAGATGCCGCCATCCACTACAAAGGCGGCGCAGGCGACGGCCGCGTAGCGCCCGGTTTGCGCTAGATCGCGCGCCAGCAGGGGCATTTCGAACGCGCCTGGGACATCGTAGACGTCGATCTGGTCGGCTGGGATGACCTGTTGGAACCCTTCCAGCGCCTGATCGACGATATCGGAATGCCAGTTGGCTTTGACGAAAGCATAGCGGGTGTGTGTCATTTGTGATCTCCTTAGCAAAACAGACACGTCACCCAAGGCGATCACGAACAGCCGCGCCGGTTGGCACGCTGCACGTTCTCTTTCATCCGGACTTTAACCGTCGGCTCTGGCCTCTCACCAGATCTGCTTGTCACCTCGTGTACTGAGGCCGCTCGCGGGCTTACGGGTCAGCGCCCGCATACCGCCGGTAGGGAATTTCACCCCGCCCTGAGAACGACGCGGACCTTGCCAAGATCGCTGCGAATCTGCAAGGCGTTCCGTTAGGAGATTTGATATGCACCCAAACCCGGCTTTCCGCTCTGAAGATCAGGCCTTAAGTGTCGAATTTGCCCGCGCGCGGGCCTTTGGCGTGTTGGCGTTGTCCACCGAAGGCGCTCCTTTGATCAGTCATGTGCCTTTCCTGCTGAGCGAAGATGGCACGTTCGCTGAATTGCATCTTGTGCGGTCGAACCCGATTGTCCGCGCGCTGACAGAACCGCGCGCGGCGAAAATCGCCGTCACCGGGCCGGACGGCTATGTCTCACCCGATTGGTACGGGGTCGAAGATCAGGTGCCGACGTGGAATTATGTTGCGGTCCATCTGACGGGAATGCTGGAACTGCGGCCGCACGAAGAGTTGCAGGGCCTTTTGGACCGCCAGTCGGCCTTTTATGAGCAGCGGCTGTTGCCCAAACCACCCTGGACAACAGACAAGATGACGCCCGAGGCGCTGGATCGAATGATGCGCATGATCGTGCCCTGTCGGATACAGGTGGATGATATTCAGGGCACCTGGAAGCTGAATCAGAACAAACCCGATGCTGTGCGCTTCGCGGCGGCGGATCAGGTCGGCGGTGGGATCGGGGTGGACTTGGCAAAGCTGGCCACGCTGATGCGCGGCCAGCGCTAGGGTCAGTTGCTGAAGGTGGCCAGATAGGCGGCGATATCTTCGGCACCTTTTTTCAGCTGCACGCTCATGTTGGGGCGGGCGGTTTCGTCGTCCAGGTAGTTTTTGATGAAGCGGATCGGATCTTTTGAATAGGCGGCAATGTTGTCTTCGGTCCAGACAAGCCCCTCTTGTCCAGCGCGGATCATATCATCGGTGAACATGCCAATAGGCAGGCGTTCGCTTCCATTCAAGTAGTCAGTTTCTGTACCCGCAACGCGCCCGACCACGCCAAATAGATTCGGTCCGGTGATTCCACCTTTGACCAGAACCTCATCACCCTTAATGATCGCGTGGCACGAGGAACACCGGTTATAAAGCGCCTTTCCTTTGGCTGCGTCCCCGGCGGCGCTGACCTGCGAGGACAGCGACAGAGCGAAAACAAACGTGATCAGGGGAAATTTGGGCATGGGATGCGTCCTGCTGAGAATTGTCCTTGCCCGCGCCTTCTTGCATTCATCTTTGAAGTGCAATCGAAATCGCGTCTCACCCGGGCGTTCTGAAATATCTAATTTGAACTCATATATTTAGCTGGGTCAAATCTGGCGAAAGTTGAAATTTTCATGACCAAAATCAGGAAAATTATGGGTGATTTCACCTGAAATCTCCGGCCAGAATACTGAGACCCATCAGGGTGACGGGCGTGCCCAAAGCAAACCGAATCACCCCAAGCAGACGTGGGCGGGCAAAGGTGGATTTTTCCGGTCAAACCGGCCCGGACCTTGAAAAAATACCCTGACGTTGTGACATGAATGCCCAGATGCGGCGTAGTGCGCGCCTATGACCGCTGGACGAACCGATTTCTCCCGGATAGATAGCCGCGATGAGACGCCGCTTTGATGCGGTGCTGATGCATGTTTGCCCGGTATCCTCCGGGCGCCGGAATCGGAGAAAACCTCGTGTCCCACGCAGAAGACCACGAAGGCACCCGCAGAGATTTCCTCTACTACGTCGCTGGCGGCGCAGGTGTCGTTGCGACGGGTGCAGCCGTATGGCCCCTGATCAACCAAATGAATCCCTCGGCAGACGTTCAGGCGCTGTCCTCGATCCGTGTGGACGTGAGCGGCGTTGAGCCGGGGACGCAGCTGACTGTGAAATGGCTGGGTAAACCCGTCTTTATCCGTCACCGCACCGGTGCCGAGATCCAAGAGGCCAAAGAGCAGGACGCCGAAGGTCTGGATGCGCTGCCCGATCCGCTGGCGCGCAACTTCAACCAACCGGCTGATGCGCCCGCGACCGACGAAAACCGCGTCATGCCCTCGCCCGAGGGCGAAGCCCCCGGCGCCTGGCTGGTTCAGATGGGCGTATGTACGCACCTGGGCTGTGTGCCGCTGGGTGATGCCGGTGACTTTGGCGGCTGGTTCTGCCCCTGCCACGGTTCGCACTACGACTTGGCTGGCCGAATCCGTAAAGGCCCCGCGCCTGAAAACCTGCCTGTTCCGCCTGCGGAATGGACAGACAACAGCACCATTAAACTCGGCTAAGGGAGACCCAGATGTCCGGAATTCCCCACGATCATTACGAGCCGAAGACAAACGGCGAGAAATGGCTGAACAGCCGCCTGCCCATCGTCGGCCTGATTTACGACACCATCATGATCCCCACCCCCAAGAACCTGAACTGGTGGTGGATCTGGGGCATCGTCCTGGCGTTCTGCCTGGCGCTGCAAATCGTCACCGGTATCGTTCTGGTGATGCACTACACCCCGCATGTTGATCTGGCCTTTGCCAGCATCGAGCACATCATGCGCAACGTGAATGGCGGCTATATGCTGCGCTACCTGCACATGAACGGCGCATCGCTGTTCTTTGTTGCGGTCTACATCCACATCTTCCGTGGCCTGTTCTACGGCTCGTACAAAGCCCCGCGTGAGATCACGTGGATCATCGGGATGCTGATTTACCTGATGATGATGGGTACTGCCTTCATGGGCTATGTTCTGCCCTGGGGTCAGATGTCCTTCTGGGGAGCGACCGTGATCACCGGACTGTTTGGCGCGATCCCCTTCGTTGGTGACGCGATCCAGACGTGGCTGCTGGGTGGACCCGCGGTGGATAACGCTACGCTGAACCGCTTCTTCTCGTTGCACTATCTGCTGCCGTTCGTGATTGCGGCGCTGGTGATCGTGCATATCTGGGCCTTCCACACCACCGGCAACAACAACCCCACGGGTGTTGAGGTTCGCCGTACGTCGAAAGCTGATGCCGAGAAAGACACTCTGCCCTTCTGGCCGTATTTCGTGATCAAGGATCTGTTCGCACTGGCCGTGATCCTGGTCGTGTTCTGGGCGGTTGTCGGCTTCATGCCGAACTATCTGGGCCACCCCGATAACTACATTGAAGCCAACCCGCTGGTCACGCCGGCACACATCGTGCCTGAATGGTACTTCCTGCCATTCTACGCGATCCTGCGTGCCTTCACCGGCGAGGTCTGGGTTGTGCAATTCGCCAGCTTCATCACCGGCGGCATCATCGACGCCAAGTTCTTTGGTGTTCTGGCGATGTTCGGTGCGATCCTGGCGATGGCGCTGGCCCCGTGGCTGGACACATCGACCGTGCGTTCGGGCAAATACCGTCCGATGTTCAAATGGTGGTTCTACCTGCTGATCGTCGACTTCTTTGCCCTGATGTGGCTGGGTGCGATGCCCGCCGAGGAGCCCTATGCGACCTTCTCGCTGATCGCGTCCGCCTACTGGTTCGCCTATTTCTTCGTGATCCTGCCGATCCTGGGTGTAATCGAAAAGCCCGATGCACAGCCGGAGACGATCGAAGAAGACTTCAACGCGCATTATGGCAAGGCTGACGCCGACGCCACGCCGGCCGAGTAAGAAGAGGGACCGGAAACATGTTCAAGAAACTTGCAATCGGTGCCGCTTTTGCCTTGGCCCTTACCCCTGCTGCGTCTTTCGCGGCAGGTGGCGGCGAGCAGCATATCGAGGATTTCCACTTCTCGTTCGAAGGGCCGTTTGGCACCTGGGATCAAAACCAGCTGCAGCGCGGTCTTCAGATCTATACCGAGGTCTGCGCGGCCTGCCACGGCCTGCAATATGTACCTCTGCGTGATCTGGAAGCGCTGGGATACTCGGAAGAAGAAGTGATCGCCTATTCGGCAGAGAACTTCGAAGTGTTCGATCCCGAGCTGGACGATTTCCGTGCGGCCATCCCGACAGACCACTTCCCGGCCAATACCGGCGTCGGCGCACCGGACCTGAGCCTGATGGCTAAAGCACGTGCCGGATTCCACGGCCCATACGGTCTGGGGATCAACCAGCTGTTCAAAGGCATGGGGGGTGCGGAATACATCGCCTCACTGCTGGACGGTTATACCGGTGAGGAAAAAGAAGAGGCCGGCACCATTCTCTATGAGAACAAGGCTTTCCCCGGTGGCTGGATTTCTATGGCACCTCCTATGTCGGATGATCAGGTTGAATTCGCCGATGGCCACCCCGCCACGGTCGAAGCCATGTCCGAGGATATTGCGGCCTTCCTGATGTGGACGGCTGAGCCCAAGATGATGGAGCGGAAGTATTCCGGTTTTGTGGGCGTGATCTTCCTGTCGGTTCTGTCCGTGCTGCTGTACCTGGTGAACAAGCGCCTGTGGGCCGGTGTCAAAGGCAAGCGTCAGCATTAAGGCTTTTGCACCGCTGAAATTGAAAACCCCCGCGCCATCCGGTTGCGGGGGTTTTTTGTTGCAGGCGAGGTGAAGGGGCCAGCCCCTTCTAGGCCTGTGGCCAATTCATCCCCGAGATATTTATGGCCAGATGAAAGGCGGATCAGGCTTTGAGTTGGCTGCTCGTGTGACCGGTGATCGTGGCGGTGACGATCTGCCCTTCGGGTTGGGGGGTGGTGAAGGTGACTTCGGTGAATTGCTCGGTACGGCCCATATGCGGGTTCTCCATCAGAATGTGATGGGTTTTACCCAGTTGGGCGGTCAGGTGTTCGGCGACCTGAACCTCTCCGGCGGCGCGCAGCCGGGCGGCGCGGGCTTTGACAATGTTGCCGTTGATTTGCTGTGGGATACGGGCGGCCGGTGTGCCTTCGCGTTTGGAATAGGGAAAGACGTGCAGCCAGGTCAGGTCGCACTCCGTGACCAGTTTCAGCGAGTTTTCGAAATGGGCGTCCGTTTCGGTGGGGAAGCCTGCGATGATATCCGCGCCAAAGGTCATGTCAGGGCGCAGCTTGCGGGCCTCTTCGGTGAAGCGGATGGCGTCGTCGCGCAGGTGGCGGCGTTTCATCCGTTTCAGGATCAGGTCGTCGCCATGTTGCAGCGACAGGTGCAAATGCGGCATCAGGCGCGGTTCGGTCGCGATGGCCTGCATCAGGTTTTCATCCACCTCGATCGAGTCGATCGAGCTGATCCGCAGGCGCAGCAGGTCCGGCACCAGCTTGAGGATGCGCATCACCAGATCACCTAGCTTCGGCTGAGCAGGCAGGTCAGTACCCCATGAGGTCAGGTCGACGCCGGTCAGCACAACCTCATTGTAGCCCCGATCTACCAGCCGCTTAATCTGGTCCACCACAACGCCCGCAGGCACGCTGCGCGAGTTGCCACGCCCGTAGGGAATGATGCAGAAGGTGCAACGATGATCACAGCCATTCTGGACCTGCACATAGGCGCGGGATCGGGTGCCGAAGCCGTCGATCAGGTGACCTGCGGTCTCGGTCACGGACATGATGTCATCGACCTGAACCGCCTCGGTCTGACCAATGAAATCGGCGGCCATGCCTTTCCATGTATCGGGCTGCATCTTTTCGGTATTACCGATGACCGCATCGACTTCGTCCATTTTGGCGAAGGTTTCGGGTTCGGTCTGGGCGGCGCAGCCGGTGACGATCAGGCGCGCATCGGGGTTTTCGCGACGCAGCTTGCGGATTTCCTGCCGGGCTTTACGCACGGCCTCGGCCGTCACGGCGCAGGTGTTCACCACCACGGCGTTCGACAGACCCGCCTGTTGCGACAGTTCTTTCATCGCCTCGGTCTCATAGGCGTTCAGGCGGCAGCCCAGAGTGGTGAACTTGGGCGCGCTCATCCCAGAGCCCCCAGAAACTCAGGGGTCAGCGTGCCCGAGAAGACATGGGCCGTGGGGCCGGTCATCCAGACGCCATCCTCGCGCCAGTCGATCCAGATCGTGCCACCGTCCAGTTCGATCTGCACCTTGCGCCCGGTCAAGCAGCGCCGTGCAGCCGCCACCGCTGTGGCACAGGAGGACGAGCCAGAGGCCAGCGTGATGCCCACGCCGCGCTCCCACACGCGCATACGGATGTGATCGGGGCCGATGATCTGCGCCACCTGAACGTTTGTGCGTTCGGGATAAAGCGGGTGATATTCGTAGCGCGATCCGAATTCTTCCAGCGGGATTGCCTCGGCATTGTCCACAAAAAAGGTGCAGTGCGGGTTGCCCATTCCGGTCGCCGAAGGCCCGCCTTCGATGGGCAGTTCCAGCGTATCAACCTCTTCGGCCAGCGGGATCTGGTGCCACTCCAGCTGCGGCGGGCCCATATTGACCGAGGTCAGCCCGTTGCCCGAGTCGCGCGCATAAAGCGTGCCGCGTTCCGTCGTCAGGGTCAGCTCGGGCTTGCCGGTTTCCTCCATCAGGAAGCGGGCGATGCAGCGCGTGGCATTGCCGCACGCGGCCGAAGTCGACCCGTCCGCGTTGTAGAACACCAGATGCGCATCCGATTCGCCGTTTTCGATGACTGCCAACTGATCAAAGCCGACGCCAAACTGACGGTGCCCGATTCCCTTTGCCAGGGCTGGTGTTAGGTCAATGCTTTGCGCACGCGCATCCACAATGACAAAGTCATTGCCCAGCCCGTGCATCTTCATGAAGGGCAAACCCGAAGTCAGTATTCGTTGCATGGCGGGCATATAACCCTGCCTTTGAAATGAATCCACCCTATCGCGCAGATTCCTGAAAAAAGGGGTTGACCCCCCTGCGTCCCCTGCCTAATTAGGCCGCCTATCGGGTCGCCGGAACGTAAGAAATTACAGGCGAAACGACGCGTGAAATAAGGACTTGCACCCGATCGGGAAAATGCCTTAGAGAGCGCCACGGATCGAAGGATCCAGACAAAAGAGTGGGCCGTTAGCTCAGTTGGTAGAGCAACTGACTTTTAATCAGTGGGTCGCAGGTTCGAATCCTGCACGGCTCACCACTTTTTTCCTTTCTACAATGTTGTGTGTGAGTGATCTCTGGTCTTCTGCCATCGGGGTTTGTCTAACAGAAGCAATGTAACACGGTTTCTGGTGTTGTTGTTCTACGACCGCATGGCAATGCGCCATGGTTTGGATCGTTTTGTCATCCAGTTTGTAAGGTTTTCAATGGTCCGGAAAGAGGCGAGGCCCATATCCGCATAGCGAACAGCTTTAAGATTCTGAAAAACATCAAGTTAGGTTACTCAACCGCCACTTCCTGATCCAGAACCATATTTAGAACAAACTCTGTTGCCGGGTCTGTTAGTTCGTGATCGGCAATGGCCTTGAACTGTTGGTGCAGTGGGGTCTGTCCCCAATTTCGCGTAGCGAAAGCAATCCGAGCCGCGAGGGTACGATCTCTTTCCAGAACCGTTAATAGGATTGCGATAATCTCACCTCTGAACCTCGGCTGAGACGATCCAGCCTCTGTTAAAGCCCGGACGAACGCCCATTTGTCATCATCCGTCATTTGATTACCTTGAAGTACCAGATCAATCGATTTGATTGCCAATGCTCCGTCTGCCTCTATGCCAGCAAGCGCCCATTCAAATGCGTTTAGGCCCCCGTTATTTAGTGCTTTGATGTATCGCTGACGTACGATTGAGCGGGCATGCGTGTCGCTTTGCAGGCCAAGCAGGCGTATGACGGTGGGCCTGTAGACAAAGCGATCCAGTCTATTGAGCTCTTCCAAGATCTGGTTCGTTGAAACCCTGTCTCCTATCGGGCGCACCAAGTCGTAGGGTGCTCGACCAATTTCAACCAAGGCAGTGCTGTGTAATACGTGATCAGAGTGCCACAGATAGTCAGAGAAGAACGAAATTCGGTCAGAGCTATCCGTTTCTCCATAAGTCCAAAGCTGACCGACGGAGCGAAGTTTCCCGATAAACTCTTTTCGCTCTGGGGTCATCGTGAATATGCGTTTCCATCCCCTCGAAAAACTGCGCCCGGCTCTGTCTGTGCGCGTTGCTCCATATGTGAAAAGAACCGTATTCGTTGGATCAGAGCGGAATGCGCGCCTCGTTACGCTATCAACCAGAAACGGAATTTCGGGAATTTCTTTTAACCTGTCGTCCGAGCCCTTTAAGACTCGTCTAATTGAGAACTTGAATGGGTTCCCTGACGTGGGGCCAGCCAATACGATGACCTCGGCAGCAAGGACGTGATCAGCAATAGAAGCTTTTGGAAGCTCTACGCACACCGTACAAGCATGCAAAACGCGGGGAGCTGTTAGCCCAACAAAGCAGGTCAGAACGATCAAAAAGCTTCGTATACTTGAACGCATCGTGTTTTCATCTTTTTCAAAAACGACAAACAACAACATCATTTTATAGAGATTTTTGTGTCCACAGGATAGTCAATGCCGGGAATAGTCTCCTCGCCAATCAACGAGAGCTAAGAAAAGGTTTGATTTCCGCACACTCCAGACTTTGTGTAACCAGTCCCGAACGTCAAAATGGGCAGACGGGTCGGAATGGGCTTCAATGCTGTTCGAATGGTCACGGTACAAAAGAACTAAGATACGCTTCTACAACGCCTCGGTAGCGGATCTCAGGTCCAAATCCTCCACGGCTCACCACTTTATCAGAACAGATTACGCAAATGATTTAAGTCAGGTAACTTTCATCCATTGCTTTAAACATCCGGTGGGCTTTCCTCGAAACTGAACCTGTCGCGGTGACCAACTAAATGGGTTGAATATCCGGACACTGACAAGGCACGGAAATAGCGCCTCGCCCATCTTTTCCAAACCGAATGTCATTTTTCAAAACGACACTAGGGCTTACTTACCGCTGATCTTGGGCTTTCTTTTTCCATTTACCCTCTTACAGTTTCCAAACATCGACACATCAAAAGAGGCCTTGGACCGTGGCACGTATCGAAAACCTCTCGGCGCGATTGTTCAATGTTCCGTTGACCGAGGTGCTGGTGGACGCAAAGCACGGCGATCACACGTTTTTCCAGCTGATCACTGTCACGGTTCGCACGGATGACGGGGCCGAGGGGGTTGGCTATACCTATACCGGAGGCAAAGGCGGTCATGCCATTCTTGCGATGATCCAGCATGACTTGGCACCTTTTATGGTCGGACAGGACGCCGACCGGATAGAAGACCTGTATGACGCCATGCAGTGGCATGTGCACTACGTGGCGCGAGGCGGCATCGCCTCATTTGCGATTTCGGCCGTCGATATTGCGCTGTGGGATCTGCGCGGCAAACGCACCGGCGCACCGCTTTGGCAAATGGCCGGGGGTACAGTGGACCGCTGCAAGGCTTATGCGGGGGGGATCGATCTGAACTTCTCGCTCGACAAGTTGTTGCGCCAGACCGAGGGCTATCTGTCACGCGGGTTCAACGGAGTAAAGATCAAGGTCGGCCAGCCTGATCTGGCCGATGATCTGGCTCGCGCAAAAGCTGTGCGCGAGATGTTGGGGCCAGATCGCTTCTTTATGGTCGACGCCAATTATTCGATGACAGTGGATCAGGCGATCACCGCCGCCAAGGGCTTTGCCGAGCACGATATCCTGTGGTTCGAAGAACCCACGATTCCTGATGACTACAAAGGCTATGGCCGTATCGCTGACGCCACGGGTGTTCCACTGGCCATGGGGGAAAACCTGCACACCATCCATGAGTTCGAATACGCCTTTGACGACGCCAAACTAAGCTTCATCCAACCCGACGCGTCGAATTGCGGCGGCATCACCGGCTGGCTGCGGGTCGCGGCGCTGAGCGCCAAGCACAATATCCCGGTTTGCAGTCACGGAATGCAGGAGCTGCACGTAAGTCTTGTGTCCGCGCAACCCAGCGCGGGTTGGCTTGAGGTTCATTCTTTTCCCATCGACCAGTACACGACCCGCCCTCTGGTCGTTGAAAACTGTCTGGCGGTGGCCCCGAATACGCCGGGCATCGGGGTCGAGTTTGATTGGGACAAGCTGAACGCCGAACATATGGAAGTGCCCGCGTAAGTCACGCGGGCACAGGTGCGCGCGTTACGCAAACACTTCTTTGAACCGGTCCACGCACAAACGGAACCCGTCCTCGAAATTACCATTGCCGGGGTGATAGACACTTTCGAAGGACACCACGCCATCATAGCCATCCGAGCGGAGCGCAGCGGCAATCGGGGCGAACAGATCGGCCAGCTGACCCTCGCCCATCCGGCGCACTTCGAGTGTTGCGCGTGGCGTGTCCACCTTGACGTCCTTGATGTGGATATGCCCCAGATAGCCGCCGCGCAGCTCGTCATACCCGTCGGGATAGGCCAGTTCATGACACCAGCAGTTGTTGCCGGGGTCCCACAGGACCTTCAGCACATCTTTGGCGTCAAGATCGTCAATCAGCTTGCGCGCGGTGTAGTTCGAGTTCACCAGCGTACCGTTCCCGGTCTCGACAACCAGCGTCACGCCCTCGGCTTTAGCCAGTTCTACGGCAGGCGCGATCAGGGGCGGCATCGTATCCCAGACACCATGGGCAACGTTCCATTTCTCGGCCCCGTTTTTGCCCCACAGAATCTGTTCTTTCCTTTGGGTCATGATCCGTACCAGCGGAGAGCCGACGATATGCGCCATGTCGATCACCCGCTTCAGCGCGTCCATATGTTTGACATGCAGCTCGTCTCCGGGCTGGTTGGCGGCTGTCATACCCGCGAAAATATGGCGCGACAGGCATGAGACGGGTTTGCCCCGATCCCGCAACAGCGCATCAATCTCGGCAATCTCCTGCGGGCTGTGATCGCCCACTTCGGTATCGCCGACGAATTGAAGTTCAGCATAGTCCAGACCGAATTCATCCATGACATCGACCGCATGTTTCAGATCGCGGGAAATCCCGTCGCAAATAACTCCTAATTTCATGACGGGCCTCCTTTAGCGATGCAGTTCGGCGCCGATGATCTCTTCGATCACCTTTGTGCAGATCCAGTTGTCGCCATCGGGGTATTTCGTTTTCCCGGCGTGAAAGATCTGCATCGCGGACGCGGCGGTCTGCATCGGAACCCCAAGCTCTCCAGCCACGGCCAGCGATATGGTCAGGTCCTTGTGCATGGTGGCGATATGGCTGCCGGTGGCGACAAACTTGCGATCAATGATGTTTTCAAGCGCCGTGTTCACCACGCCGCAGCCCGCGCTGGAGGACGCGAACACGTCCAGCAGGGCCTGACCGCTGACACCAGCCTTGGCAGCAAGGGCCGCAGCCTCGAACGTGGCCGAAAAGATCGAGCCGATCAGCGATTGCAGACAGGCTTTGACGGTCTGTCCGTCGCCGGCATGTTCCCCCACCCGGTGAATGGTGCCGGAAACGGCCTGCATCACCTCGGCGTTCTGGTCCAGAACCTCGGGCGCGGCGGCCGCCATCATCGTCAACGTGCCATTCTGCGCGCCGGGAAACCCGCCCGAAACGGGTGTGTCGATCAGGTGAATGCCTGACCCTTCCATGTCCTGCGCAATGCCGCGCGCCTCGGCGGGTGTGATCGTCGCCGACAGGATCACGGTTCCGCCCTTGGTCATGTTGGCCACCAGCCCATCCTCGCCCAGAATGACCGCGCGGGCCTGATCGCCGTTCATGACCATGACAAACACGCTGGCGGCGTGACGACCCACCTGACCCACGCTGTCCTTTGCCAACCCACCCATATCGGCAAATGCGGCCATGCGTGTTTCGCTCAGGTCAAAGCCCGAGGTTTCAAAGCCATTCTTGATCAGGTTCTTGGCCAGCCCGCTGCCCATATCCCCAAGACCGATTACGCCTGCGGTTTTCATTCGGAAACCTCCCGTTTTTCAGCCCTGTCGGAGCGGGCTGATGCTGTGAAAAAGATGCGTTCCTGCATCGGTTTTCGCGGGGGTTTCACGCGTCTTGCAAAAGACGTCGGGCGCGTCCCAAAGACACCCCGCTGCCCGGTTAGGTGCGATCAGTAAAAGGGGATTACTGCCGTCAGGCAAGCACTTAAATGCAGCACCGATCAGGTAAAGGCTGCCATCAGGCCGCGCAGTTCGGCCAAGCCGCGCATCCGGCCAATCAAAGGGTAACCCGGCGTGCTGTGGCCGCCCCGGTCAGACAGCAACTCCTGCCCATGATCCGGGCGCATCGGAATTTGCCAATCGCTGCGGCCTGCTTGTTTTCTTCGTTTCTGCTCGGCCATCAATTCCCGCACGGTGCCCGCCATGTCGGTGTCGCCTTCCAGATGCGCGGCCTCGTAGAAATCGGGTTTTTCTGCGTCCGATCCTGCAATTCGTTTCGTGTTTCGCAGATGCGCGAAGTGGATTTTGCTGCCATGCCTGCGGACAAATTCCGGCCCGTCGAAACTGGCCGCCACGCCCAGCGATCCGGTACACAGCGTCGCGCCATTTGCTGGCAGGTCAACCGCGTCCAGAACGGCACCGTAGTCATCCACGCTGGACATCACGCGCGGTAGCCCGAGCAGAGAAAATGGCGGATCGTCCGGGTGACAGCACAGGCGCAGACCATGCTCCTGCGCGACCGGGGCAACCTCGGCCAAAAAGTCGACAAGGTGTGCGCGCAACCGGGTGCGGTCGATGTCGCGGTAGGTGTCCAGCAGGGCGCGGACATCCTCGACGCTCCACTGGTCATTGGCACCCGGTAGCCCGGCGGTGACATTGTGTTGCAGCCGGGATTTGGCCGTGTCGGACATTTCGGCGAACCGTTTGGAGGCCGCGTGCTGGACAAGTTCGGAATAATTCTCGGACGCGCCGGGACGTTTCAGGATGTGGATGTCGAACGTGGCAAAATCAGTCAGATCGAACAGCATGGCAGAGCCGCCATGGGATTGCGGCGCGCGCAGGGCGGTGCGGGTCCAATCGAGGATCGGCATGAAGTTGTAGCACACCACCTCAATCCCGCGAGACGCCAGCGCGCGCAGGCTGAATTTATAGGCCTCAAGATGCGCTGCCATGTCCGTCGTCTGTGTTTTGATCGTCTCGGAAACGGGCAGGCTTTCGACGACGTCCCATTCAAAGCCAGCCTCGGCCAGCATGGCTTGCCGGTCGGCAATAGCCGGGACGTCCCAAGGCTGACCGGGCGGGATGTGGTGCAAGGCGGTGACGATGCCCTGAACGCCCACCTGATGCAGATCGGACAGGGCAATCGGGTCTTCTGGGCCAAACCAGCGCCAGCATTGTTTCATGGCAGCCATCCTTCATAAAGCGGGTGATCGGGTGTGATGGGCAGCGCCACTCGCTGCCCACTGCGTGCCGCATGGTAGATCGCGGTGACAAGACTGACCGAGGCCGCACCTTCGGCAAGCGTCACCGCCGTGTTCGGCTGCCCGCGCAGGGCTTTGCTGATTTCTGCGAAAAACCCCTCAAATCCGGCGGGTTCCGTGGGTGCGCGGCTAAGCACGGTGTCGATGTCTTTCTGCCGGGCGGGGTCGCGGGCCGTGAAGGTCCATTTCGCCTGACCCGGCGCGTAAGGTTCGGTGCCCGAGGTTGCGGTCAGGTGTTCAAACACGATCCGCAGGCGTGTTTCGTCCGTTGCCGCGCCCAGAGTGATGTTGCTGGTGCACAACGCGCCCGATGTCATGGCAAAGCAGATGGCCGCGCAGTCTTCGGTTTCGATCGGGTTGACCCGCGTTGTCACCATCGCCGAAACCGACGCAATGTCGCCCGCGATATGCGTCAGCAGGTCGTGGTTGTGGATCGCATGGCCCAGCACAGCCCCACCGCGCTCGCCCTCCCACGTTCCGCGCCAGCGGACAGCGTAGTAATCGGCCCCGCGCGACCAGTGCGTTTCAAGCGCGGCGGTCTGGACGGCGCCGGTCAGACCTTCGTTCTGTAAGTGGCGGAGTTGCGACAGGGCCGGGCCCCAGCGGTATTGAAAGACCGGAAACACCTGCTTGCCCGTGTTTCGCGCTGTTTCGATGATCTGGTCCACATCCCGCATCGAGGTGGCCAGAGGTTTCTCGCACACCACGTGCTTTCCGGCCTTCAGCGCGGCCAGCGTGATCGGCACATGCAGATGCGGCGGCAGGCAGATATCAATAAGGTCGATGGAGGGATCATCCAGTGCATCCTGAATCTCGGTCAGCGCCGCGAAATCAGCATCGCCCCTGATCTGTTCAATCCGGGCTGCATCCTTATCGACAACGGCGGCCGCGCGGAACCTATCGCCAAGCTGAGACAGCGCCGCCAGATGTTGCGCTCCGATACCCGCGCCGAGGATTGCGACATTGATCATGACGCCTCTGCCATTTCCTGCGCCCGCAGCGCCAGTTCCATGACCGTGAAGCAATGCGCCTGCGTCATCGCGGTTTCGGTGCGGTGTTGGATATCATGGGCCAGACGCGCGAAATACGGCAGGCCAGCGCCTGAGGCGTCGATCTTTTCACACCGCTCACCATTGACCAGAATCAGGTGATCTGTACCGGGTGCGCCGCCTACGTCCACATATTTACGCAGTTCGATATACCCCTCGGTTCCCAAGATCGTCAGCCGCCCATCACCCCAATTGGGCAGCGCATCGGGCGTGTACCAATCCACCCGGATATAGCCAGTGGCATGGGCGCTGCGCAGGCTAAGCTCTCCGAAATCCTGCAACTCGGGGTCGTCGGGATTGGCATAGTTGGCGACAAATGCGTTGGTGATCTGGGCCGTATCCGACCCAGTATAGTGCAGAAACTGATCAATCTGGTGCGAGGCGATATCAGCCAAAATCCCCCCGTACCGGTCGCGTGTGAAGAACCAGTCCGGTCGGGTGGGTTTGTTCAGGCGGTGCGGGCCCAACCCGATGGTCTGCACGACCCGCCCGATAGCCCCTGCCGAAACCAACTCGCTGGCGCGGGTGCTAACGGCGGTTTCGAACCGTTCCGAGAAATTGACCGACCAGATGCGCCCGGTCTCGGCCACGGCCCCTTTTATCTGATCCAACTGTTCGAAGGATGTACACCCGGGCTTGTCGGTCATAACATCCATGCCGTTTTGCATGGCCTTGACCGTCAGCGCCGCGCGGTCTGCCGGAATGGCCGAGACCAGGGCCAGATCGGCACCCCAGCCAAGCGCGTCCTCCAGGCGGTCAAACCGGGGGATGTCGGGGAACCGTTTCACATAACCGGGCAGAGTGACGGGGTCTCCCTCCGTCCAATAGCCGACACAGACAACCCCCGCTTTGCGCATGTTTTCAGTCATGCCATAGATATGGCGGTGATCCAGCCCAAGGGCTACGCAGGTCAGGCTCATGCGGATACTCTCGTTTTCAGGCCGGTTTCGCTGGCGATTTGCATCGCATCAATGACCGCATGGGTCAAAAGCGCGCTGCGGCCCGTGGCCATGGGCGGGCGACCCGTGCGGATCGTTTCGGCAAAATCTTCGATCACCGATTGGTGCCATTCATGGGTAAAGGCCATCGGATCGGCGCCACCTCCGGTCGTTGCCGTTTCGCCGAAGGTTGTCTGAGTTCCATGCATCGCGGTGATCGTCAACACGCCTGCGCCCAGATGCGCCTTGGCGCGGGTGCCTTGGATCGTGATGGTCTCGGCCATGCCCGGAAATGCGGCGGTGGTGGCCATCAAATTTCCGATGGCACCGCTTTCAGTTTCGAACAAAGCACCGGCCCAATCCTCGGCCTCCAAATCATGCAGAGGCGTCTGCCGCATCATGGCCTGAACCGAGGTGATCGGTCCCAGCAGCCACATAGCCAGATCCAACGTATGGATCGCCTGCGAGATCATCACACCACCGCCATCGCGCGCATAGGTGCCGCGCCCCGGCGCGTCATAGTAGCTTTGGTCGCGCCACCACGGCACACAGATATCGACCGTCGCGATTGAGCCCAGCTCGCCTGCCTCCAAGGCCGCCTTCAGCGCAGCCGAGGCCGCTCGTGCGCGGTGTTGAAACACGATGCCCAACGGCACCCCGGCAGTTTCGCACAGTTCGACGATCCGGGTGGCGGCTTGTAAATCCCGCTCAACCGGCTTTTCCATGAGAATAGGTTTACCTGCCGCTACAAGGGTTTGCACAAGTGACAAGCGCTGGTCCGGTGGGGTGGCGATGATTGCGAAATCGACGGATGGATCATTGGCGATCTCCTGAACCGATGCATAGGCCCGCGTGCCATGCCGGTTCGCAAATTGCGCGGTTTTTCCAGGGTCGCGACCCAGAACGCCAGCCAGTTTCAGGCCGCAGTCCGATGCGGAGATCGCAGCAACATGGGTGCCCGCAACCATCCCCAAACCAATCAGCGCAATGTTCATTCTTCCCCCCAGTTCCTGGGATCAGTCTGAGGCTTTGTACCCGAAAGATGCAAGCCGTAAAAAATGTGTTAACTGTTCCTTGGGCAAAGCACGGAGGGGAAATTGACAGGCAATTTAAAGGGCATGGCAGAAGACCTGTATCTGGGCATCAAAGACCTGCCCATAGTGTCCCCGCACGGTCATTGCGACCCAAGCTGGTTCGCGCAGGATGCAGCCTTTCCCAACCCGGCCGAGCTGTTGGTGGTGCCCGATCACTATGTGTTCCGCATGCTCTATTCCCAAGGCGTTCCGCTAGAGCAACTGGGGGTGGGCCCTGCGGGACGCGATGCGGATCCGCGTCAGGTGTTTCGCACCTTCGCCGCCCATTGGGACCTGTTTCTGGGCACGCCGTCGCGGATCTGGATCAGCTATGTTCTGTGCGAAACTCTGGGGATTTCTCAAGATCTGTCGCCGGACACCGCCGATGCGATCTATGATCAGATTGCCGACCGTCTGGCGCAGCCCGCGTTCCGGCCAAGGGCGCTCTTCCAACGGTTCGGGATCGAGGTTCTAGCCACCACGGACTCGGTTCTGGATGATCTGGCTCATCACAAGGCGATCCGCGACAGCGGTTGGAGCGGGCGCGTTGTTCCAACTTTCCGCCCCGACGGGGTTCTGGATGGAGCGGGCCCGGATTTCGTCCAGAACCTGACTGCACTGGGTGCGATGACCGGTTGTGATGTCGGTAGCTTCAGCGGCTATCTGGAAGCCCTGCGCCAGCGGCGTGCCACGTTCATCGAACTGGGTTGCACGGCCACCGACCACGGGATCGAGAAAGTGCAGACCGAATGGCTGGACGATCCCGACCCGATCTATCAACGGTTGCGGCAGGGCGCAGGCAGCGCCGAGGATGCCCGGCGGTTCTATGGTCACATGCTGATCGAAATGGCGCAGATGTCGGTCGAGGACGGGCTGACCATGCAAATCCACGCGGGCAGCAGACGCAACACCAACCGCGCTGTGATGCAGGGCTTCGGGCGTGACAAAGGGGCAGACATTCCCATCGCGATGGATTGGGTGCACGGACTGGACGCGCTGCTGAACCGTGTTGGCAATTCGCCAAAGCTCCGCATAATCCTGTTCACACTGGACGAGGGCACCTATGCCCGAGAGCTGGCCCCGATGGCGGGTCACTGGCCCTGTCTGCGCATTGGCCCGCCGTGGTGGTTCCATGACAGCCCTGCGGGGATCGCGCGCTATTTCGATCAGGTGGTGGAAACGGCAGGTTACTTCAATTTGGCCGGGTTCAACGACGACACCCGCGCCTTTCTGTCGATCCCGGCGCGCCACGACATGTGGCGGCGCGGCGTGGCGCTGCATCTGTCCCAGCAAATCGAGCGTGGATATTTCGGGATGGTCGACGCCAAACGGCTGGCGCAACTTTTGACCACTGATCTCGCGCGGCAGGTCTACGGGCTGGAGCTATAGTATGGGGCTGATACTGCATTTCGGCCTCGGCAACTTCGCTCGTGCGCATTTGCTGGACTACACCGATCAGGCGCAGGGCTGGGATTTGGTCGGAGTCAGCTTGCGGTCTACAGCGATCCGGGACGGGTTGGCGCAGCAAGGGTTTGACTATGACCTGTGCGTGCAGGGTCAAGGTGTCCGGCGCATCCGGGTTCTGCGCGATGTTCTGACCCTACCCGATGACCGAGACGCGATTTTCCAGGCCATGGCAGAGGCAGATATCATCTCGGCCACAGTGACCGAGAAGGGCTATCATCTGGACAGCGCAGGTCGGTTGCAGTTGGACGATCCGGCCATCGCCTCTGATCTTACAGGGCAAGGCCCGTCGACCCTGATCGGATTTCTGGCCTTCGGGCTTGCGGGGCGCAATAGCCCGGTATCGGTGCTGAGTTGTGACAATCGGGTGGGCAACGGCGACGCCCTGAAAACGGCCGTTGCTGATTTCGCCGCGGCCGCAGGGCTGGATCTGAACTGGGACAGGCTGAGCTTTCCAAACGCGATGGTTGACCGGATCACTCCGGCGACCACGGATGCGGTGCGCGCCATCAGCGGCGATCCCATGGCCGTCCCGACCGAAGCGTTCTCGGAATGGGTGATCGAAGATAACTTCGCAGGCCCGCGCCCCGACTGGCCGGGCGTGCAATTCGTCCAGGACGTCGCTCCGCACGAATTGCGCAAATTGCGAATGCTGAACGGTGCGCATTCGCTGCTGGCCTACGCGGGGTTGGGACGTGGGCTAACCTATGTGCATGAGGCGATCCGCGACCCTGTTCTGCGTCCGCTTGTTCAGGATTTGATGGCCGATGCCGGAAGAACGCTGCCAGACGAGGTACAGGATCAGGTCCCAAACTATGCCGCCGCCTTGATTGCCCGGTTCGAGAACCCCGAACTCGCCCACCGATTGGATCAGATCGCCATGGATGGCAGCCAGAAACTGCCTTACAGGTTCATCCCCACCCTGCGCGAGACCGGATCAAAAGCGGTGGCCGAAGGGGTGCGGGCGTGGATCGCCTATTGTGTGTCAGAGACCGCCAAAGGACGCGCGTTGAACGATCCCTTGGCAGCAGACATCGCGCGGGCGACCCAGCAGGATGAGCCGGACAAAGCGCTGTTGCAGATCATAGGGGCGCAAGATGTGTTGGCTGCGGTGCGGGGATAAGGGCCGCTATCGCTTCTCCCGTTTCCAGATGATCAGCCCGGCGCCCATGATCAGCGCAGCCCCCGTCAGCGTGCTGGCGTCCGGCACGGTTTCGAAGAACAGATAACCCCAGATCGCCATGTAGATCAGGAAGGAATAGGTAAAGGGCATTAACTGGTTGGCGGTGCCAAAGCGATGCGCGTTTGTCAGCAATTGGTGGCCGCCCCATCCGAAGACGCCCAGTCCGATCAGCACGATCATGCTCCACAGGTTTTCGGGCTGCATCCAGAACCACACCGCAAAGGGCAACAGGACAACTGTTCCGGTGAGGCCCAGATAGAACTGCATCGTATCAACCGACACGACCCCGGACAGCCGTCGGGTCATGATCGAATACAGCGCCAGTGCCGTCGCGTTGTAGACGATCAGTAACATGGTGGGGTGGAACACCGCGCCAAAGGGGCGGACGATCACCAATACGCCAACAAAGCCCAGAAGGATGGCAAACCACCGCCACGGCCCTACGGCTTCCTTCAGGACAAAGACCGACAGGAAACACACAATCACCGGGCTTGAGAACATGATCGCAGACACCGCTGTCAGCGGCAGGAACCGAAGGGCGTAGAAGTTGAACACCGTGGCCGAAATCAGCAGCAGAGCCCGGCTGATCAGTTGCCACGGATGATCGGTATGAAACCGGCTGGGCTGGAAGCCCCCCTTTGCGATGACACCCAGCGAGATCACAAAATGGCCCGCATAGCGCATGAACGCCAGTTGAAAGGCCGGAAATCCGGCGACGGCCAGCCATTTCGCCCCCAAATCGACAAAGGAAAACAGCAGCCACGCCAGAAGCATCAACACGATGCCCAGACGCGGCAAATCTGCGGTCGATCGGGCGGCGACGGCCATCGCCTAGGGTTTGAACCGGTTGACGTAATAGTCGACCATCTGGCTGACCATATCGTCCGCCTGACCAGTGTCGCGCGCATCGTTCAACGCGGCCAAGGTGCCCTGTGACATCACACTACTGACACCCGCATCGCGCGCCATTTGGTCGTAATACCCGATATCCTTAGCAGCGTTCTTAATCGCAAAGGCCAGTTGGTTCGGGTCCTGATTAACGCCGTAGGCGGTGACGAAATCCATCATCCCCGAATGCAGTGGCCCCGCAGCCATCACATCGTACAACTGCTTGCGATCCACCCCAGCCACATCGGCCATGGCGAAAGCCTCGGCCATGGCATTGGCCACGGTCATGCCGAAGAAGTTGTTGATCAGCTTGATCGTGTGCCCCGAGCCGACGGCTCCAAGGTGGAACACGTTCTCACCCAGATCTTCGAGCACAGGTTTTGCGGTGTCGAAAGCGGCCTGATCCCCCGAGGCCATGATGTTCAGCTTGCCCTCCAGCGCGTGTGAGGGCGTGCGCCCCAGCGGTGCGTCCAGATAGCTGCCCCCGGCGGCAGAAACCTCATCCGCGAGGGTCCGCGTGCTGCCGGGCAGCGAGGTGCCAAAGTCCACCACAATGCCGCCGGGCTTCAAACCCGCAATCACGCCGTTTTCCCCGCGCATCCGCGCCTCGACCTGATCCGAAGTGCCCATGCACAGCATCACGATGTCACTGGCAGCGGCCAGATCTTTTGCGTTTTGTGCCTCAACCGCGCCGCGGGCGATCGCAGCATCCAGATGGGTGCGATCGCGGTTGCCCAGAACCGTGACTGCATAGCCCATGTCCAGCAACCGGTTGACCATGGCCCCGCCCATCAGCCCGAGGCCAATAAATCCAACAGAAGGTTTGCTCATGCGAATTCCTTTCCATCAATTCGTCTTAAGTGTCTCTGCGCCCATCCTTTGCGAGCGCGTGTTCAGGCCTGCACCGGCAAGCCCGCGTTCTGTTTCGCCAACGCTTCTTCAATCCGGGTGGCGACCGCAAGGGTACGCGCGGCGTCGGCCACATCAATCAGCGGAGCGGCCCCATCCATCACGCCTAGAAAATGATCCAACTGCGCGTCCAGCGGCACGCAGCTTTGCGCCGGTTTGTCGAATTCCACGCGCTCTGACGGAGTGCCCCAGTCCTTGCCCTGCCACAGGGTCAGCGACGGGAAACTGATGGCCCCTCTTGTGCCGGTGATCCACATCATGTCCTGATGGGTGGTGCCGATATTGGGATTCTCGCCGATCCCGGCCTCAAACCCCCAGGGGCTGGGCGCGGTATCGGCGAAGCTGATGGTTCCCGTCGCCCCGTTTTCAAACGCAAGCGCCACCGCGCCGCTTTCAATCCTGTCCGTCCCGCGCAGTGAAGCGCCTCGCAAGGCGGCAATCTCGCTAATCTCGCCGATGACAAAGCGTAAAACGTCGATGTCGTGGACAAGATTGATCATCACCGGGCTGCCGCCCGAGGTGCGCCAGTTCTGTTCGAAATAAGCGTCCGGCTTTCGCATCGCCCATAAAAGCGAGACATTGATGACCCGCCCGATGACGCCCTCGGCGATCTTGGCCTTAAGATGTTGAAGGACTTGGTGATAGCGGCGATGGTGGCCGACCAGACTGCGGACCTGAGCCTGTTCAAGGGCACGGGCCAGCGCCTGCGCCTCGGCCACGGTGCCGGCAACGGGTTTTTCGATTAGCATATGCCATCCGCGTGCTGCCGCCGCCATGCCATGCGCGGCGTGCAGATGCGTAGGGGTGGCGATGATGACGCCGTCCACATCGTCCTGAACGTCATCCATACTGGCGAACCGGGTTGCGTCCACACGGATCGACATGTCCGGGTCAGCAAGCCCCACAAGATGACAGCCCGGATGTTGCTTAACGGCTTGGATATGGCGAATGCCGATCAGCCCGCCGCCAACGACGAGGATACGTTTCACTGCGCTGCTCCTGTTGCGCACGGCGTGGAGCCGTTATCTGCCAGAACAGATGTCATGTTCGGTTTCCCTCATGCGCAGAACGGAGAGGTCGAGTCCCACCGATGAATGTCGATATGCGGCTGGGTGGCCAGACGCGCGCGGGCGGCCTCCCAGTTCGAGCGACAGACACGCCAGTCGTGCAATTCGCGGTCAGGGTTGACGCGGGACCGGGCCACGAAATCCGGGAAATGCCCGCGCCCTGTGGGTTGCCCCGTCGCGCTGTAGCGTATGTCGAAGGACCAGCGGAATTGATCCGTGGTGTTGACCAGCGAGGCATGCGGGGTCAGAGGGTGAAACAGGACGATGCCTCCGGCTGTGACCGGCAGGGGGACAGCGGTCGTCTCATCCACAAACCCGTCCGCGATCCCGGTCTGGGTGCGCGCGCAATGGGGCAGGATGTCCTGATCCGGGGCTTTGGCCTGCACTTGCAAACAGCCATTTTCGACCGTCGCATCGTTCACCGCGATCCAAACAGTGACCATGTCGGTCTGGTCCGCATCCTCCAGCGCAACAGCCCGGTCCTGATGCCAGTCCGTTGCAGTAATATGCGCGCGGATTTCATCATTTGCCAGCTTCCGCGCCGGAGGTTTCAGGCGCACGTGCTGAATGGGGTTGCTGGTCAGTTCCGAGCCGATCAGTTGCTCGACCACGTCCAAAAGCGGCTTGGCGGTCATCATCTCGAACACGGCGGGTCCGATGTGAAAAGGCGTATCGGCCATGATCCGGTCGCCGGGCAGAGAAATATCCATGGGCTGGAAATAGTCGCACCGGGCCTCGTAAGCGGCCAGCAGCTTGCCCCAGAAATCCAGACCCTCGGGGCTGGGCACCAGACCTTGCGCGAACCAGTCCGCATAAAGCCCATCCAGCAGGGTCGAGTATTCGTCGATCACCCGGTTCAGAATGTCAGGCGGAATAACGTCTGGCACGACCAGATAGCCATCGGTTTCAAAACGTGAGATTTGCTCTTGCGTCAGCATGGGTCGATCCTCACAACAGGATTGCGATGATATTGGGCCAGATCAGCAGCACCGAAAGCGCCAGAATCTGGATGCCGATAAAGGGCAGGAAGCCGCGGAAGATATCAGTCAGGCTGATATGCGGCGGGGCCACCGATTTCAGATAGAACGCGGCCGGTCCAAAGGGCGGCGACAGGAAGCTGACCTGCATGTTCATACAGAACACCACGCCGAACCAGATCGCTACGTGATTTGGCTGCAGCTGGCCGATCAGGCCGATCTCTTCGATGGGCAGGCGCAGCACGATGGGCAGGAAGACCGGGATGATCAGCAAGACGATCCCGACCCAATCCATGAACGCGCCCATGAACAGCAGGATCAGCATCATCACCAGAATGACCAGCATCGGTGGCAATTCCTGACCCACGATCAGATCAGCCACATATTGCGGTCCGCCCGCGATGGTATAGGCCCCCGCCAGCGATGCGGCACCAATCGTGACCCAGATGATCGTACCGGTGGATTTCAGAGTGCGCATAAGACTGTCCCAGACCAGCTCGAACGAGCCTTCTCCGCGCAGGATGGCGATGATCAGAACAGCGAACGCGCCCATTCCGGCAGCCTCGGTGATACCGGTGATGCCGCCGTAGATCGAACCCAGAACCACGCCGATCACAACCATCGGTGCGACCAGCCCTTTGCCCATATGCCAGCCAACGCGCGCGCGCTCTTTGCCGAAGACGAAGAAGATCAGCAGCAGCGCAACAATGGTTATGCCTGCGAACCAGGGCAGGTAATCCGCCGTCCCGAACCGCGCGGGCTCACCCTGACTGGCGGCATTCGATCCTGACAGTTCGAAGAACGCGGCCCGGATGAACAGAACGGTGGAAAATCCGGCAACGACGATACTCATGAACGCAGCGAACAGCTTGCGCTTTTCGGTCGGCTCGGGGTCGTTCGGGTCGGGTTCAGGCAAGGGGGCATCATCGGGTTTCAGCCGGGTGCGGATGATGATGTAGAGGATGATCATCGACGCCAGCATGAAGCCGGGGATGAAGGACGCGGTGAACAGCGACTTGATCGAGGTTTCGGTGATCAGACCATAGATGATCAACACGATTGACGGGGGGATCATCGTCCCCAACGAGCCCGACGCACAGATCACACCGATGGCGAGGTTCTGGTTATACCCCAGCCGCAACATCTGCGGCAGGGCGATCAGGCCCAGCAGAACGACCTCACCCCCGATAATCCCCGACATCGCCGCCATGATCACCGCCATGATCGAGGTGACGATGGCAATCCCGCCCCGCGTCCGCGACAACCAGATATTGAGCGAGGAATACATGTCCTTGGCGATCCCCGAGCGTTCCAGCAGAGAGGCCATGAAGATGAACAAGGGCACGGATATGAGCACGTAATCCGTTAAGAGCCCGTATATTTTCTGTGCCAGAATATAGAGCGGCCCCGTCCCCGGCCTGCCGGTCAGCAGCCCGTCGCCAAAGGAAAATGGGTTGAGCAGCAGGTTGGGCTCGAATTTCAGCACCAATACAAGAACCGCCAGCGAGGCCGAGGCCAGACCCAGCGGCATCCCGATGGCCAGCAAGACGATAAGTGCGACCATCAGGATCAGTGAGATTGTTCCAATATCCATCAGTCTTGCCCCACTGCTTTTTTCAGCATTTCAATCTCTTCTTCATCAGGTTCGTCAGTGTGAATCTCGGGTTCCTTGTTCCAATCCGAGATCAGGTTCACGACCGCCTGAAACGCCACCAGCGTAATGACGATCAGCACCATTGGTTGCAGGGTCGCCGGGATCGGCGGGTTGAAAGCCGAGCCGAACAGCTCCCATTTATACAACTTGTTGACGAAGACCTGTTTGTAGCTGCCATAGACAAGGAAGAAGGCGAAAAGCACGATCAGAACGGTCGAGATCGTGTCGAACACCCGTTGCAGCCATCGTGGCACGGCGTCGTATAGCAGGAAAATGCGGATGTGGCTGCGCTGCTGCATCCCGTAGTAGCCAGACATCAGGAAGACGAAGCTGGCGAACCACAGGGTCATCTCGTTGGCCCATTCGGTGGGTTTTTCCAGAATGTAACGCAGGAAGACCTCGTACAGCATCACAATGGTCATGATGGCGATCATCATCATGGTGACGCGCCCGATGAACAGGGCAAATCGGTCGATGGCGCTGAGCCCGCCATACTCCATTGCAGCCGGGCGCACGGTTTGGGCACCGATCACCGCAAGTATCGGTGTCAGGATCAGCGCGAGCATGTCAAAAATGTCGATATGTCCGCCGAAGATGCCAGCGGCATTTGGCGTGATGTCGGCGCGCAGGTAAATCTCCTGCACCTGGGATTTGAGGGATTCCGAAGTGTAGGGCAGCCAATCCAGCAGAAAGGCAGGCAGGTGCCAGACCAGCCAACTGGCCGTTCCGACAAATGCCAAGGGTATCAGCCATTCAATAATTCCACCCGTGGATTTCTGCATTTCCTGCCCCCTGTCGTTATGTCCTGGCCCGGAAGTGATCTATGAAGTCGTGGTCGGGCTCGACGCCGATGCCCGGCCCGGTCGGAACCGCGACACGGCCTGCGTTAGCTTTGACCTGACCCTGAATGTCCAAAGGAACGGTCAGCAGATCGTCCCGGAATTTGTTGTCCGTGGTGTCAAACTCCAGCATCGGCTCCCACGGGTGCAGGCCGCCCGGCATCGGAGGTATTGCCGCCAGCAGATGCAGGTTTGTGGAAACGGCAATTGCGCTGCCCCAGACGTGATTGACGACCGGAGTGAAATGGGCGTGGCACAAGGCCAGAATCCGCAGATACTCGGATACGCCACCCAAGGCGCAAACCTCGGGCTGGGCGATATCCAAGCCACGGCTTTCCAGCAGAGTGCGCCACGACCACCGATTGAACACCGCCTCGCCCCCAGCGATGTTGGTTTTCAGCCCTTTGCGCAACTCGCGGTATCCGTCGGTATCCTCGGGCGCGACAGGCTCTTCAAACCAATAGGCTCCAAGCTCGTCCAGAGCGCGTCCCACATAGAACGCATCCGACGTGGTATAGGCGTGGTTGGCATCGACCATGAACCGGAAATCGTCGCCGACACCGCGCCGCACGGCCTGACATAGCTTGACGTCTGGTTCGGGGCCAAAGCCGGTTTTCATCTTGGTGGCGACAAAGCCCATCTCTTTGATCGCGGCGGCCTCGTCCGTAAAGCGGCGCGCCAGATCATCGACGGGTTCATCGCGCAGCATCATACCGTAGCCATAACAGGGGACCGAGCTGCGATGCGCCCCACCAATCAGCTTGTGCAGCGGCAGGCCCGCCACTTTGCCAGCGATATCCCAAAGAGCGATATCCACACCCGAAAGGGCCTGAAGGGGCATGCCACCCTGCCCATGATCTCGCAGAAGGTTGTAGACCTTGTGCCAGATCACGTCGCGGTCCATCGGATCCGATCCCAGCACCATGGGCTGGATCACCTGTTCGACAATGGTTTTGTTGGCAAGAGCGACCGTACCGGGGCCGAAACACTCACCCCATCCGGTAACGCCTTCGTCGGTCTGAACTTCGACCAGATGCGCGCTGCGCTTGTCGTAATATTGCTGCGAATAGCCCAAAACCTCGGGCATGTCGTAGCGCAGGACGTGACTAATGATCTTGGTGATTTTCATTCGACATACGTCCCTGAGAAAGGTCCGGAAAGGCCACGGATCGCAGCCTTTCCGAAGGATCGTCTCAGCATGACGCCGATTATTTCATCGCACCCATGTCTTTCAGGAACGCAATGTGGCTTTCCAACAGCGCCTTGGCTTCGGGCGTGGTGGCAAACTCGGTCCAGCCAACCTGAACGGCATCGCGGTAAGCGGCCAGATCTTCCGGGGTCCATTCATACAGCTGGATACCCTGGGCGCGCAGGTCTTTGGCGGTTTGCGCGTTCTGCACCTCGTTGATCGTGGCGTTGTGCAGGGCCAGGCTGTCCATCGCGACCTCGATGATCTTGCGATGATGCGCGGGCATGGATTCCCAGACATCCTTGCGGCAGGCCAGGTGATCCGCTGGCATCGAGTGGAAGCCCGGGAAGTTGGTGTGACCCGCGATCTCATACAGACCCAGACCCACGTTGTTGGTCAGGTTCGCCGCGTCGGCACCGTCGATGATGCCGGTTTCCAGCGCCGTGAAGATCTCGTTAAAGTCCATCACGATGGGCGAGGCACCCAGCTCGGCGAACACTTTCGTGGCCAGACCCGGAGGCGAGCGGAATTTCCAATCCTTGAAGTCTTCGACCGTTGCGATCGGTTTGGTCGAGGACAGCGATTCCGGTCCCGGAATCCACCAGCCGACGAATTCCATGTCATAGCCGTTATACAGCTCGTTCAGCGCATCGCGGCCACCGCCATGCAGCAGCCACGCCATCTGCTGATAGGGGTTCTGATAGCCACCCAGCAGATCGCCTGCGAATTGGAATGCGGGGTTCTTACCGGTCTGATAGCCGCCACCCGTCATATCGCAATCCAGAATGCCCGTTGCGGCGGCGTCGAATGTCTCGACCGATTTGACGACGGACGAGGAATAGAACATCTCGACCTCGATCTCACCGTTGGACATTTCGGTGATGTCCTCGATGAACTTGGCCGCCATCTTGCCCGACAGCTGTTCCGGCGAGAAATGGGTTTGAATGCGCAGTTTTGTGGTTTCGGCAGCGGCGAATGTCGCGGCCATGGTCGTGGCTACGGCCACAGCGGCCGCGGTCGTCAATAATTTCATATTGTCCTCCCAGACGTTGAGCGTGGCGTGCTGAAGGTTTCTAAGCCCTCTCTTGAACGACGCTGCCTGACGTTAGGACGCCGAATCGCATGCGACAAGTAAAATGTGAAATTGAGCGTAATTTCGAGATTATTGCCCAAAAACGAAATTAGGGATAGGAAGAGCGAAGGGTAACGTTCAGGACAACTCTTTCGATGACCGCTGAAGTCGATATTTATCAAGATCTTAAGGTGCGGCTGATCTCGAACGGATTCGAACACGGGGCCAAGCTTCGGGCGGAAGACTTGCGGAAAGAATACAAGTGCTCAGCCAGTTCGGTCCGTGAAGCCCTGTTCCGGCTTGCTGCTGTGGGCCTTGCAGATTTTCAGGAACAACGCGGGTTCCGCGTGCCGCAACGCGCGCGCCAGAAGTTGATCGAACTGACCCATGTCCGCATTCTGCTGGAAGCAGAAGGAACCGCATTGTCGATCCAAAACGGCGGCGTCGATTGGGAGGCACGCCTAACCGCAGCTCATCACAAACTAAGTCACATCGAAAGGCGCATCCGCGACAAAGACGATCCGAGTGACCTGATCGATATCTGGTTCGCCGCCGAGAAAGAGTTTCATGAAACTCTGATTTCAGCCTGCGGATCAGAGACGCTGAAACAAATGCATGGACGCGTCTATGCGCAATTCCGGCAACAATTGATGGTCGCGGATCGCCGGTTCGAGTTCATTTCGATGAATATCGAACATCACGCCAATATTCTTGAGGCTGCGCTTTCAGGCGACCCGAAGCTGACCCAACAGAAAATACACGACCACCTGAAACGGCACCTGACCGGCGAAACGCTGGACGCTTAGAAATTCAGGTCATCTTCCAGATAAATTCGGATGATCTCTTCAAAACTGGATTCGGCCCTGAAACCAAGATTCAGCGCGCGGTCGGTTTGAAAATCGCGTGGCCAGTTCTTGACAATGGCTTCGATGGCCGGGTCCGGCACGTGTTTGATCCTGTCCACGGCCTCCTGCCCTGCCACATTGCGCAGCGCCTCGATCTGTTCGGCGACCGTGCAACTGATGCCGGGCATATTCAGCGCATGGCGGCCCTGCAAAAGTCGGATTTCCAGATCGGCAGCATGGGTCAGGAACTGGGCCGCTGACCGAGGGCTGGCGTGCCAGTGGCGAACGGTATCGGCGACCGGCAGGATCGCCTCGGCACCGTTCAGCGGCTCACGGATAATGCCCGAGAAGAACGATGAGGCCGCAGCATTGGCCTTGCCGGGGCGCACGCACAGGGTCGGCAGGCGCAGCGACAGGCCGTCGATATAACCTTTGCGGCTGAAATCCGTAATCAACAACTCGGACGCCGCTTTCTGCGCGCCATAGCTGGTCAAAGGTGCCGACAGGAATTCATCGTCGATCTTGTCCGGGAAGGGCGCCCCAAATACGGCGATGGAAGAGGCAAATACAAACCTGGGCCGGTATTCCCCTTCAGATGCGTCATGTTCAACTTTCAGAGCGTTCAGTAGCGCCCATGTGGCCATCAGATTGACATCCCAACCCAAGGCGAAATCCGTTTCCGCCTGACCTGACACAATAGCTGCGAGGTGAAACACCAAATCAGGCCGACGGGCCGCCAAATCCTGTGCTGTGCCCATCGCAGCAATATCGCCTGCTATCTGCGTGCCAACGACCCCGTTGGGCGGAAAGGATTGATCGAACAGCGTAAGTTCGACGTCAGAGCCAAAAACCTGCTCGGTCCGGATGCGCTGCGCCAGTTTCTGGCCCAACATTCCGCCGCCACCTATGATCAGTATCTTTTTCACGTGATACCCCCGTTCCGTTGCTTTAGTTTCTTAGACAAAGCCACGTGATCCAATGCGGCCTCATCCTTTTCTTCAATCAAGTTGTCAAAACAGCCGCACGGTGATCAGAGCACGCGGCGATTTTTGCGCTTTTCCCAGTGACGGTCCGGGCCGCGGAATCTACCAGAAACAATTGGTTTTCCTCCAAGGGCCGTACCATTCCGGTCAGCTGTTCCAGATTGTCTGACGAATAGAGCCCAGCACCCTGACCCCAAGCTGGGACGCGATTGATCCTTGCTTCATTCGCCAGTTCCTTTTGGAGCGCCTGCCCGGCGCTCTATTGTCACATTTCCCGGCGCGGCAAATGATAGCGCTAATAATTCTTACTTTGAGGTCTTTTTGGCACTATTAAGATTGAAAATCCACTTTCGATTCGTCTTCATAATCTCGAAATCATGGAAAGTTTCGAAAAGGGTTCAAATCAAACCAACCCGATAGTGCTAGCTGCGAAAGCGCTGGCACCGGGCACGCAATTCGGTTTGCGGTATTTTGCGCGCAGAAATCGCAATGACCACAAACCAAACCGATCTAAAGGACAGGGAATTCGGCCGATGACAAAAAAGATAAACAAAGAAGACCTGCGATCGCGCAAATGGTTCATGAACTCCGAAAACCTCGAGATGACAGCGCTGTATCTTGAGCGGTACCTGAATTACGGCCTAACGCGGGAAGAGCTTCAATCCGGCAAGCCCATCATCGGGATCGCCCAGACCGGCAGTGACCTGAGCCCCTGTAACCGCCATCACATTGAGCTGTCTAAACGTGTCCGCGACGGCATCATTGCGGCCGGCGGCACCTGTATCGAAATCCCTGTTCACCCGATTCAAGAAACGGGCAAGCGGCCTACGGCCTCGCTGGATCGCAATCTCGCCTATCTGTCGCTGGTCGAGAGCCTCTATGGCTACCCGCTGGATGGAGTGGTTCTGAATATCGGCTGTGACAAGACCACCCCGGCGCTGTTGATGGCGGCCGCAACGGTGAACATTCCCGCCATCGCCCTGTCGGTCGGCCCGATGCTGAACGGTTGGTGGAAGGGCAAGCGCGCCGGATCCGGCACCGTGATCTGGTCCGCGCGCGAAGACTTGGCGGCGGGCAATATCGACACCGATGAGTTCATGGATATCGCCGCCGCCGCCGCCCCGTCCGTTGGCTATTGCAACACCATGGGCACCGCGACGACGATGAACTCTTTGGCCGAGGCGCTGGGGATGCAATTGCCCGGATCAGCAGCCATCCCGGCCCCTTATCGTGAACGTGGCCAGATCAGCTATGAAACCGGGCGTCGGATCGTCGAAATGGTATGGGAGGATCTACGCCCCAGCGATGTCATGACCCGCGAAGCCTTTGAAAACGCCATCGTCGTGAACTCGGCCATCGGCGGCTCGACCAACGCTCCGATCCACCTGAACGCGGTTGCCCGCCATTTGGGTGTGCCGCTGGACAATGACGACTGGCAGAATTTGGGCCATGACGTGCCTCTGCTGGTCAACCTTCAGCCAGCAGGTGAGTATCTGGGCGAAGACTACCAACATGCGGGCGGTGTTCCCGCCGTCATTGGTGAATTGATCGCCGCCGACATGCTGCCGCACCCCAATGCGGTGACGGCCAATGGCAAGACGATGGGCGAAAACTGCGCGGCACGCCGGTCGTTGAACGATGACGTCATCAAGCCGGTCAGCGCTCCGATCAAGGAACAGGCCGGGTTCATCAACCTGTCGGGCAATTTGTTCGAGAGTGCGATCATGAAGACCTCGGTCATTTCGCCCGCCTTTCACAAGGCGTATCTGTCGAACCCCGACGACCCCAACGCGTTCGAAGGGCGCGCGGTCGTCTTTGATGGCCCCGAGGATTTCCACCACCGCATTGACGATCCATCCGAGAATATCGACGCCAATTGTATCCTGATCATGCGCGGGGCTGGCCCCAAGGGATATCCGGGCGCGGCCGAGGTGGTGAATATGCGACCGCCGTCCTACCTGTTGAAACAGGGTATCGAAGCGCTTCCCTGCATCGGCGACGGGCGGCAATCGGGCACTTCGGGTAGCCCCTCGATCCTGAACGCGGCGCCCGAAGCGGCGGCAGGTGGGGGCTTGGCTCTGGTCCAGAACGGCGACCGCCTGCGCATTGATTTGGGCAAAGGCACGGCCGACATGCTGGTGCCGCTGAACGAGCTGCACGAACGCGCCCGCGCGCTAGAGGCCAATGGCGGATATGAAATGCCTCCCCATCAGTCACCGTGGCAGGAAATCTTCCGCGAAAAAGTGGATCAACTGGATCGGGGGATGATCCTGAAAGGGGCCGAAAACTACCGCGATATCGCCCGCAAATTCACCCCGCGCGACAATCACTGACACCTCTCGGCGGGGCGCAAACCCCGCCCATTTACAGATAAAAAGGTGCGCCACGATGCCCGACCTCCTGCAAATCGGAAATATCACCGAGCGGATGCAATCCCGCCTGTCTCCGGCCTTCAACATTCATCAGTTGGATCAATACGAAGCCGCGGACATCACACATGTCATCACAAACGGGCATGCCGGCATCCCGACCGATCTGATGACGTCTTTGCCAAACCTCAAGGCGATCAGCGTCTATGGCGTCGGCTACGACGCGGTTGATGCCAAGGCTGCCGCGCAGCTGGGTATTGTCGTAACCCACACCCCCAATGTGCTGAATGACGAGGTCGCCACAACCGCCGTTCTGCTGATGCTGTCCTGCTACCGCGAGCTAGTGCGCGACGATGCCTATGTCCGGTCTGGTCGGTGGGAGGCTGAAGGCAACGCGCCCCTGACCCGTTCGGCTGATCGTCAAAAGATCGGTATTCTGGGCCTGGGCCGCATCGGTCAGGCGATTGCGGACAAGCTGGCCCCTTGGTCGCCCGAAATCTCTTACCATTCACGCAGCCAAAAGGATGTACCTTATCAGTATTTCGGCTCCTTGGTGGATATGGCCGCGCATGTGGACGTTTTGATCTGCATCACGCCGGGTGGGCCCGCGACGAACAAGTTGGTCAATGCCGACGTGCTGAAAGCCTTGGGCCCGGCAGGCACGCTGATTAACGTCAGCCGAGGCTCGGTTGTGGACGAAACGGCCCTGATCGAGGCGCTGCAACAGGGCGATCTGGGCTGGGCCGGGTTGGACGTGTTCGAAAAAGAGCCACACTTGCCGCAAGCGCTACGCGATCTGCCGAATGTCGTATTGCTGCCACACGCCGGAAGCGCGACGGTTGAAACCCGCGCCGCCATGGGCGACCTGACGGTCGACAATTTGCTGCAACACTTGCAGGATGGATCGGTATTGACGCCCGTTCCGGAATGCAAGGACCTATAGCGGGCCACTCTGGCGCATGATCGAATTCGTCATTGCGGTGTTCTTTCTGTTGATCACGCCCGGTCCGGGCGTGCTGACAACGGCGGGGATCGGGTCGGCCTTTGGGTTTCGCGCTGGCTTTGCGTTTGTCGCCGGGTTGATGCTGGGCGGGTTCATCAACATGCTGCTGGTGATCTCGGGCGTTGCCGCTGTGGCCTTGGCTGTGCCCTTCCTGAGGACAGTGTTGCTGATCGCGTCGGTGAGCTATCTGGTGTTTCTGGCATGGCGCATCGCAAGTGCCGGGTCGCGTGTGGGATTTGCGCCTGCTGCGACGCCGCTTGGGTTTCTGAACGGGCTGACGCTGCAATTCATCAACCCTAAAGCCTATGTCGTCAGCACTGCGCTGTTTTCCGGGTTCGCCTTTTTGCCCGACGCCCCGATCTGGGAGGCAGTGATCAAGATCATCCTATTCAACCTGATCTGGGTGCCCGTGCACCTGATCTGGCTCAGCGCCGGGGCGAAACTTGGCAGTTTGGATATCAGCGAGACGTGGCACCGTCGGATAAACCTGGCAATGGCGGCCTCGTTGCTGGCGGTGGTTGGGATCGCCCTGGTTTCGGCCGTCTGAATGCGACCGGTGTCTTGGGATACGCCATGCAAATGCGGCCTGCGGGAACCCGCTTTGGACAAATTTACTTGGTTGAAGGAATGATATTTGGTCAAGTGATCCGAGACAGAACAGGATGACAATGCGAAACGAAACTCTCGACATACGCGGTGACTATGAAAAGAACGGATATGTTTCGCCGCTGGATATTCTGACCCCAAGCGAAGCGCAAAGGTTGCGCGACGACTTCGAAAGGGCCGAAGACGCAGTTTCGGGCGACAGCCAGCGACTGAAACTGCTGTATTCCTATCCCGATCGGCTGATACCCTCTTTTGATGCGTTATTGCGCCATCCTAATGTGATTGCTGCAGTCTCGCCTGTTCTGGGCCCCGACCTCATGGTCTGGAGCGGCGCCCTATTCGTTAAAGAAGCGCGGTCGCCCAAAATTGTCTCGTGGCATCAGGACCTGACATATTGGGGTTTGGACGATGCGCAGGAAGTCACATGTTGGGTGGCCCTCTCAGAGGCGTCCGAGCAAAGCGGCTGTATGCGGTTTGTTCCCGGCAGCCACCAGAACCGTATCGTCCCACATGTGGACACTTTCGATGAGAACAACCTGCTGTCGCGCGGACAGGAGATAGCGGTGAATGTCGACGAGGCCGACACGGTTGCCGCCGCGTTGCACGCTGGTCAGGCCTCGATCCACCACGGCCATCTGTTTCACGCTTCGGGCCCCAACCAAACCAATGATCGCCGGATCGGCGCCGCCCTTCGGTTCATCAAACCGTCGATGAAACAAAAGAATGGCGCGCGTACTCTGGTCGCGCTGGTTTCAGGCCAGGATGAATTCGAACATTTCGAAATTGCGCCCGCTCCACGGGGGTTTCTGCATGAATACGATTTTGCCTTATGCCAGCAGGATGCCGACAGAAAGAAGGAAATCCTGTTTGAAGGCGTCTAAAACCGGGCAGGAAGGCCACCGTTTTCGCTGGGGTGAATCTTACAAGGCGTACAATGTGAGGGGGAAAATAAAATGACAAAACCAAATGTTGGCAAACAGGTTACTCCGACTAGTTTTGCGCATGTGGATGGCGGTACACGGGCGATTGGCACAGCAACCGATCGTTGGACAATGTTGTTTGTCTATCGCGGTCGGCATTGTCCTCGCTGCAAACGCTATTTGAACAAGTTAAATGCACGGTTGGCCGATTGGACCGATCGGATGAATGTCATTGTGGTCTCGGCCGATTCTCTGGAAAAGGCTTTGGCAGACCGCGATGAGTTCGGATGGAATTTCGATCTGTGTTATGGGCTTACAGTCCCGCAAATGCGCGATCTGGGCCTGTATGTCTCTGAACCCCTGTCCGAGGCGGAAACCTCGGTTATGTTTGCCGAGCCTGGGACATTCGCAATCCGACCAGATGGCAGTTTAATGCTTGTAGATATCTCAAACGGTCCGGCAGCACGCCCCGATCTGGAGGAGCTATTGGACGGAATGATCTTCAACATCGACAATGACCGTCCCGTCAGAGGCACCGCGTAACCGCGATCTCAAGTGACCCATCAGGGTGGTCAAATTCTCTTTTTTTTAGTCCTCGCGTCCAAGGGCCCAGTCCGTCAAGTCTGTCCATGGCTCTTCCCGCGGGGGTGGTGTGAACGCGCCGCTCTCCGAGCCTGCGTTTTCACCGGTGCGACTACACCCGAACCTGTCCGAACTCTATCGCTCCAATGTTGCTAGTCTTGCACATGCGTTATCGGACCCGTCGATCCTCACAGGAGCTTTGGAGATCATCCGGGTCCTTATCGAACGGG
>NZ_JBQFOV010000016.1:0-93161 GCF_056533885.1 Ruegeria sp. F12
TCAGCGTCATGACCAAACGCGCAGTACAAACCTGCGCGTAACCGCCTAGACAAACGAACCCAAAAGCCCCGCAACAAAAGCGGGGCTTTTTTATCGCCGGATACGTGGCGTTTTGGAGGGAGCCCAATACGCGCCGTTTTGTTCCCTGGCCTTTTCGTAGGCCTGAACTTGGTTCAGGGCGTCCGCTCCGCCTGCGTCGAACAAGTGCCCAAGAAGGCATTCAAGGACAGCCATTGCGCCGGAATATGTAGAAAAGTGATGCAGGGATCTTGTGCTGACCGGGAACAGGACGTCGGGTTGAATGCCTGGTGCGACCACCTCGCTGTCGGTGATCAGGATGAGGCGCATCCGGCGGGCTAGCGCAGAGCGCATCGATTGGATTGTATCTGCGGAATAGGGGTGAACGGTGATGGCCAGCAGGCAGTCTTGCTGTGTCGCGTCCACGAGGTCATCGCTGGCTGCGCCAACATGTCGTGGGATCAACTGTATTCCGGGATGTGCCATTCGGCCCACATACGAGAAATAGTAGGATAGCGCATAGCTGGCGCGGGTGGCGGTGACAAAGCAGCGCCGAGAGGACGTGATGACATCCAGCGCCAGCGCCGTTTTTTCGGGCGTCATCAACCGAAGGGATCGGGTTGTTACATTCAGTGTGGTTTCGGCGAATTTGGCCTGTGCCTGATCGGCGGGCGTGCCTTCGCGCAATTCCGCTACCCAGCTTTGGTTCAGGTGTCGCTCCCGATCAGTTAGCAGAGCATGGCGAAAGGGTGCGCGGAAGGCCTCGTAGCTGTCATACCCAAGTCTTTCGGACAGCCGGACCAACACATTGGTGCTTACGCCGATCTTGTCGGCAGACACTCGGATTGGGTCCAGCGCTATATTGCCGGGATGGTCGAGTACATATTTTGCGGCCGCTTGCAGGGCTGGGGGCAACTGATCGATTGTACTGCGCAAGCGTCGGGTTAGGGAATTGAGTGTCATGTTCCCCATAAAAACAAATGTTTTGAAAAAGGCAAATTGAAAACATTGAAGCGAACCGTCATGTCCGAGGTGTTCAAAAGGATGTGCCAATGTCTGCCCAGAAGACGCCCAACAAACCCTATGTTCTGGTTGCGCCAAACGGGGCGCGGCGCGGGCTTAAGGATCATGCCCATCTACCAGTGACGCTGGATGAGATCACGGCGACGGCGCAGGCATGTCATGGGGCCGGGGCGCAGGGTCTTCACCTACATATACGCGATACGCAGGGACGGCATAGTTTGGACGCGGGGCAATATCTGGAAACGATTGCCGAGCTGCGTAGACAAGTCCCGACGCTGGACATCCAGATCACAACCGAAGCGGTCGGTCTGTATGACGTGCAAGCACAGTACGACTGTCTGGCCGGGGTGAGGCCGGGTTGGGCCTCGGTTTCTGTGCGCGAGATTGCGCGCGCGCCGGACCTCGCAGATCGGGTTTATGGGCTATGTGCCGAACAGGGGACGCGGGTTCAGCATATCCTTTATAATGCAGCAGACGTTGCTTTGTTGGCGCAATGGCGCGCGTCGGGCATAGTGCGAATGGAACAGTCGGAGCATCTGTTGGTTCTGGGGCGGTATTCGGCAGGGATGAATTCATCGCCCGAGGATTTGGACAGGTTGCCGCCGGTCGATGGGCCCTGGATGGTCTGTGCTTTTGGGCCGCGGGAACATGCGTGCCTTGCGATGGCTGCGAAAAAGGGTGGAGACGTGCGTGTCGGGTTTGAAAACAGTCTGACGGACCACGCCGGAACCCCTTGGGCCGACAACGCGGCATCTGTTGCCGCTTTGGTAGAAACTTTGAAAGGTATCAGATCATGAGCCACGTTTTTCCACGCCATACCAAGGCTGATCTGCCAACTGCTGTTGGAGGCGACGGATGCTATCTGATCGACTCTCAGGGGCGTCGGTATTTGGATTGTGGCGATGCGGCTGTGTCTTGCCTTGGCCACTCGGATCATGCGGTGATTGCCGCTGTTCAAGAGCAGGTTGGAAAGATCGCGTTTGCCCATTCCGGGTTCATGACCTCGGAACCGGCCGAGGCGTTGGCGGATCTGCTGATCAAACACGCACCGGGTGATCTGGACCGCGTTTATTTTGTATCGGGCGGATCCGAGGCGACCGAGGCCGCGATAAAACTGGCGCGGCAATATTTTCTTGAGATCGGGCAACCAGACCGGCGTCATGTGATTGCACGTCGTCAAAGCTATCACGGGAACACCTTAGGGGCCTTATCGGCCGGCGGGAACGCATGGCGGCGTGCGCAGTTTGCGCCGATGCTTATCGAGATGTCTCATATCCCGGCCTGCTACGAATACGGCGAGAAACCCGAGGATGAGAGTAGCTTTGATTATGGCCAGAGGGTCGCAAACGCGCTTGAGGCAGAAATCCTGCGGTTGGGACCGGACAGCGTGATGGCGTTCATGGCCGAACCCGTAGTTGGGGCAACATTGGGTGCGGTACCGGCGGTCGAGGGGTATTTCAGACGAATCCGCGAGATTTGTGACCAGTACGGTGTGTTACTGATCCTGGACGAAGTAATGTGCGGTATGGGGCGCACAGGGCATCTGTTCGCTTGCGATCATGAGGGTGTCGCCCCCGATATCCTGTGCATTGCCAAAGGTCTGGGGGCGGGATATCAGCCGATCGGGGCCATGATGTGCACCGGGAAGATTTATGACGCAGTCCGAGACGGCTCCGGCTTTTTTCAGCACGGTCACACCTATATTGGCCACCCCGTTGCAACAGCAGCGGCACTTGCCGTTGTGACACAGATGATCGAGCGGGATCTGCCGCATCGCGTGATGCAGATGGGTTCGACGGTTCAGGACGCTTTGCTTGCCGAGTTCGGTCAGCACCCCAATGTCGGGGATATTCGGGGGCGGGGGCTTTTTCGTGGAATCGAGCTGGTCGCGAACCGTGCAACCAAAGCACCCTTCGATCCGTCTCAGGGCGTAGCTGCCAAGATCAAAAAGGCCGCTTTAGCGGAAGGTTTGATCTGCTACCCGATGTCAGGCACACGCGATGGGCGATTCGGAGACCACGTTCTTTTGGCTCCTCCTTTCATTCTAAAGGAGACTCAGGTTGGCGAAATGGTCACAAAGTTGAGTAATTCTTTGGCCGCAGTCGTATAACGTGTTTGTGTACTGACAACTCCTGTGTAATTAATACACTTATTCATTATTTTATTGTGAATGGGTGTGAGTAATGATCGCAGACATTTGGTCTAGTTTTCGGGCACTGCCACTATGGGTACAGTTATGGATGACGTTCATCCTTGTGCCTGTGAATCTCGGCACTCTGGCTTTTGTTGATCAACCGCAGGGTGCACTGATTGCGGCCTTGGCCGTGACAGGAATGGCGTTGAATATTCCTATCATGAGGGCCGCACGCGGCATGTCCAAGGCCATGGCTCTGCCTCATCTGATCTGCTGGGTGCCGATGGTGGCGATCATCATAATCCTGCTAACGGATGGAACTCCGCTGACCACCGGATTTGTTCGGTTTCTGGTTCTGCTTTTGATCGTCGATCTGATCTCATTGGGATTTGACTTGAACGACTCAATCGTGTGGCTGCGTGAACGGCAGGATGAACAGAAAAAAGCCCCCACGGCGGGGGGCTATGAATAACATCCGGTAATTCTGATTACTTCTGAGGAAGCGGCCCGATCATCATGATCATCTGACGGCCTTCCATTTTGGGCATGTTTTCGACCTTGCCCAGATCCTTGATGTCCTCTGCCACGCGCTCCAGCAGTTCACGCCCAAGATTCTGGTGTGCCATCTCACGGCCTCGGAAGCGCAGAGTGACTTTGACCTTGTCGCCCTTTTCCAGAAACTTGAAGACGTTCTTCATCTTGACGTCATAGTCATGCGTGTCGGTGTTGGGTCGGAACTTGACCTCTTTCACCTCGATGACTTTTTGCTTCTTACGCGCTTCGCTTTCGCGTTTCTGCTGTTCGTATTTGAACTTGCCAAAGTCCATGATCTTGCAGACCGGCGGGTTCGCGTTTGGCGAAATCTCGACCAGGTCTAGGCCCGCATCTGCGGCAAGTTGCATGGCTTTGGCGGGATGAACCACCCCGACGTTATCTCCATCAGCGCCGATCAGGCGGATTTCGGGGGCACGGATTCTTTCATTGACGCGCGGGCCGGTATCTCTCTGAGGCGGCGCGTTGTGAGGTCTGCGGGCTATGGGTTCATTCCTTTGATGATTGCAGAAATTCGAGCCCGAAATTTAGACCGCTCCGGTGCCTGATTCAAGCGTGATCCACGCCAAAACGATGGAATTTCGGTGGTTTCACAGCAGGTTTATGCGCCGGTCAGGGGTAACACGGTGACCGGCGCGGCCTGATTAGCCTACAAAGGCCTTTTCGATGACGAATTCCTTGGGTTCGGAATTCGCGCCTTCACGCAGGCCGAACTCTTCCAGAATGGCTTTTATATCGAGGTTAAAGGCGAGTGAGCCACAGACCATAGCACGGTCGGTTTCCGGCTTGATGCCACCTTCGATACCCAGATCGGCAAAGACAGTGCCGTCTTGCAGCAGGTTGGTGATGCGGCCCATCTTGGGGCTCTCTTCCCGTGTGGTGGTCGGGTAGTATCGGATCTTGTCGGCGAAACCTTCGCCCATCAGCTCGGCCAGCATCTCGTCCTTACGGATGTCTTCGATCAACTGACGACCGTATTCCAGTTCGGCCACTTCGCGGCAGGTATGCGTGATGATGACCTCATCATAATCTTCATAGGTCTGCGGTTCGCGCAGCAGCGAGGCGAAGGGCGCAAAGCCGGTGCCGGTGGCGAAGAACCACAGGCGTTTGCCGGGCAGCAGGGCGTCATGTACCAGCGTGCCAACGGGCTTGGGCCGCAGGATAATCTGATCGCCGGGTTTGATATGTTGCAACTTTGACGTCAGCGGACCGTCCTGCACCTTGATCGAGTAGAACTCCAGCTCTTCGTCCCAGGAGGGCGACGCGATCGAATAAGCGCGCAGAAGCGGTTTTTGGCGGCCGGTCTTGGGGTCGGGATCGCCCATCAAACCGATCATCACAAACTCGCCCGAGCGGAACCGCAGCGAGGCCGGGCGCGACACTTTGAAGGAAAACAGGCTGTCGGTCCAATGCTTGACGTCGGTGACGGTCTGGGCGTCGGGCAGAACGGGGGCCTTCACGGCGGTTGCTTCACTCACTGGTTTCATCTCTGTCATCGTTATATCCGCCAGTTGGGTAAACCGGCATCTCCGTTTAATCTTTGATCCACGTCAGGAAAAGGGGGCAGTTGCCCCCACGTCCTGTCCTCAAGCTGACCGATGGCGGTCTTAACCGCGCAGGCGGGCCTGATAGTTGTTGTCTTCCCAGTTCGACCGGGCCAGCCACTGATCTTCGGGCTGACGCTGGGCCAGTGCCTGGTCGATCTCGACCTCGTCAAAGCCGCTACGGCGAGCCATGGCGAATTGATCCGCCAGCACATGGCCGCGGGCGCGCAGACGGCCGGTATAGCCTTTCAGGCGCAAAATGCGGGCAATGGTAAAGCCGCGCCCATCAGCCGACGACGGAAAGTCCACGCGCACCATTTTGGCGCTGCCCAGACGTTCAAACAGCTCATCCGGATCGGTGTCCGAGGCCACATCCAACGCAACCACGTCATTGGCGGCGTCTTCCAGCGTAACAAACCCATCGGTCCAGTCGTCGGGGGCAAAGCCCTCATCATTTACGATTACGTTCATGTTGTCTCTCCGGCGCGCACCATCTTGCCATCGACAAAATGGATGCCGCATTCTTCCTTGTTCTGATCGCGCCAACGTCCGGCGCGAGGGTCTTCGCCTTCTTTGACCGGCGAGGTGCAGGGCGCACAACCGATCGAGGGGTATCCTTTGGCCACCAGTGGATGCCGGGGCAGGTTGTTTTCTTCCATATAGGCGCGCACATCCTCGGGCGCCCAATGGGCCAACGGGTTGACCTTGATCCGGCCAGTGCCGTCTTCGACCTCGAAGAACTCCAGCGCGGCGCGGGTGCCGGACTGAAACCGTTTGCGCCCGGTGATCCAGCCGCAGTAGCCCGTCAGGGCCCGTTGCAGCGGGAAGGTCTTGCGCAAGTTACAGCACGCATCCGTATCCCGCAGACGCAGGGCACCATAGGGGTCGTCGCGCTTCACATCCTCGTCCTCGGCGCGGATGATCTGCACGTTTTTAAGCCCCAGACGTTCGCTGACCTCCTGCTGGTATTCCAGCGTTTCGGTAAACAGCATCTGAGTGTCCACAAACAGCACCGGGGTCATCTTGTCGACCACCGCCGCCATGTGCAGCAACACCACCGACTCGGCCCCAAAGCTGGACACCAGGGCAAGATCTTCAATCTGGTCAATGGCACCGTGCATCACGTCATGCGCGCTGTGGTGCCGGAACCGGGCGTTCAGCGCCTCGACTTTTTCGGTCAGTTCGCTGCGGTCTTTGCCCAGTTCCGTCTGGATCAGATCAAGCGGCATTCGCCTGAGCCTCGGGGTACAGAGCTGCCTTGAACGGAGCCATGCCGACACGGCGATAGGTCTGCAGGAACTCTTCTTCGGGGCTGTCGCGCTGTTCCAAATAGGTGTTCACGATCCGCTCGACCGCCGGGACGATCTCATCATAAGCAAAGCCTGGACCGGTACGGTCGCCGATGGCTGCCGTTTCAGTGCCGTCGCCGCCCAGAGTGATCTGGTAGTTCTCGACGCCTGCACGATCCAGACCCAGAATGCCGATGTGACCCACATGGTGGTGACCGCAAGCGTTGATGCAGCCCGAGATCTTGATCTTCAGGTGGCCGATATCATGCTCCAGCTTAAGATCGTCAAAGCGGGTTGCGATTTCCTGTGCAACCGGGATCGAACGTGCCGTGGCCAGCGCGCAGTAATCCATGCCGGGGCAGGCGATGATGTCGCTGATCAGGCCGATATTTGCGGTGGCCAGATCGTATTCCTTCAGCTTGGCGTGGATCGCGGGCAGGTCCGATTTGTGGACATGCGGCAGGATCACGTTCTGCTCGTGGCTGATGCGCAGCTCATCATAAGCGAACTCTTCAGCCAAATCGGCCATCACGCGCATCTGTTCTGCGGTCGCATCACCCGGTGTCGCGCCGTGCTTTTTGATCGAGATCGTGACAATCGCGTGGTCCGCGTTCTTATGCGGCGCGATATTGGTATCGACCCACGAGCGGAAGACTGGATCGTTGGTATAGGCGCTTTCAAAGGACGCGACCGAGCCCTGACGGAAATCAGGCGCTGCAAAGTGGCCCTTGATCTCTTCCAACAACGCCATATCGGCGCCTTTGAATTGGGGGCGGACCTGAAGGAAGCGCTCGTTTACCTTGGCGCGGATGGTGTCGATGCCGTTTTCATGAACGGTGATCTTGATGCGTGCTTTGTATTTGTTGTCACGGCGGCCGATCTGGTTCCAGACAGACACAGTCGCTTCAAGATAGGCCAGCAGGTCGTCAAAGGCGACGAAATCCGACAGTTCCTTGCCGATCATCGGCGTACGGCCCAGACCACCGCCCACGATCACGCGGGCGCCCAGAACGCCGTCGCGTTCAACCAGTTGTAGGCCGATGTCGTGCGCTTTGACTACAGCACGGTCGTTTTCCGAACCGGTGATGGCGATCTTGAACTTACGCGGCATGAACTGGAATTCCGGGTGATCGGTGGACCACTGGCGCAGCAGTTCGGCATAGGGGCGAGGATCGGCGATCTCGTCCGCGGCGGCACCGGCGAAATGGTCGGCGGTCACGTTGCGGATCGTATTGCCCGAGGTCTGGATGGCGTGCATGCCAACCTCGGCCAGCGCGTCCAGCATATCCGGAACGTCGTTCAGCTTAGGCCAGTTATACTGGATGTTCTGGCGGGTGGTGAAATGGCCATAGCCCTTGTCCCACTTCTCGGCCAGCAGGGCCAGTTGGCGCATCTGTGCACTGGACAGCGTGCCATAGGGAATGGCGACGCGCAGCATGTACGCGTGCAGTTGCAGATACAGGCCGTTCATCAGACGGAAGGGTTTGAACTCATCCTCGGTCAGCGAGCCGTCGATGCGACGCTCAACCTGGGCGCGGAACTGCTTGTTACGTTCTGCCAAAAATGCTGTGTCGAACTCGGAGTAGCGATACATGATTAGCTGTCCTTAGTTGCAGCCCCGATACCTTGGGGCCTTTTTGGGGAGAGAGAGGGCCAGAGATCAGGCCCGGGGCTGCGTTGTTGTTTCCTGCTTGCCGTGGGCATAGTTGGACGGGCCGGTGCGGCGGAAGTCCTCGCGGAAATGGGTGGGTTCGGGGCCGTTTTCACCGGCCACTGCATCGGCCAGATATGCGCCGACGATCTTATTGGCTTGACGCGCGGCATCCAGCAGGCGGACCTGAGCGTGGGCCTCGTCGGTGATCAGCTCGGCCTCGGCCAGGTCGCGCGACCAACGGTCATCGGCAGTCAAGTAGATCACGTCGCCTTCCAGCAGGTCATTGGCGGTGACGACTTTGGGGGTAAAAGCGCGGGCCATCAGGCGTGCTCCTTCTTGAATTCGGTCAGGGTCTTGGCCGCTTGGCGCGGGGCAAGGCCGTAAAAAGTCAGGGTGGGGCCGTCCATTTCGGCGGCGTTCAGATCGGCGGGCAACTGGTCCAGATTGGTTGACACGATGCGCTGATCAGGGCGCGAGGCGTTTTCCACCAATGTGATGGGCGTGGCGCGGTCGGCGCCGTGCATGATCAGGCGGCCCTGGACGAACCGAGCCGATTTTTTGCCCATATAGATTGCCGCGACAGAGCCCGGACGCGCCAGTGCTGACCAGTCGTGATCGGCAAAGCCCTTCATGTCGTGGCCGGTCAAGAACCGGACCGAGGAATTGCGGCCGCGCCGGGTAAGGCTTTGGCCGATACCCGCCACAGCGCCCGAGGCAGCCGTAATACCGGGGATGATGGTCCAAGAGATGCCTGAGGCTTCAACGGCCTCGATCTCTTCGTCCAGACGACCAAACACGGTAGGATCACCGGATTTCAGGCGTACGATCCGCTGACCTTTTAACGCATGTTCCACCAATAGGGCGTCGATATCCGCCTGTTTCCACGAAGGACCAAAACCGGCTTTACCCACATCAACCAGAGCAGCCGTTTTTCCCGCCATCGCCAAAACCTCGGCACTAATCAGGCGGTCATGAAGTACGACATCCGCGCGCTCGAACGCACGCAGCGCCTTGAGCGTCAGCAATTCAGGATCGCCGGGGCCCGCGCCGACAAAGTCGACATGCCCTGTGCCATCATATGAACGTGCGTCTTGCATAGTTGATTCCGGTTAGTTTGACTTGACCTGCAATATAGGAAATATTCCCAGTATTGCGCCATATGGGCGCTTAAATAAGAACATACGTTCCTGTAAAATTGGAATGTGGAACGTGGGTTTCGAAACGAGGGATAAATTGGAATGTCGGTGCGAATAGACGACACGGATCGGAAAATTCTGGTTGAGCTTCAGCGCGATGCCAGTCAATCGCTGGACGAAATAGCAGCGCGGGTCGGCAGCTCCAAGACCCCGGTCTGGAATCGGATCCGCAAGCTAAAAGGGGCCGGAGTCATCGGTCAGCAGACCGTTTTGCTGGACGCCGAGGCGCTGGGGTTCGAGGCTACGTTTTTTGTGCTGATCAGAACCTCAGAGCACGAGGCTGATTGGCAGCGCAGGTTCCTCAAGGCCTTGCGGGATCGGCCCGAAGTGCAAGAGGCGCACAGGCTGGCGGGAGATATCGACTATATTCTGAAAGTGCGTGTCAAGAATGCGCGCGCCTATGATGAGTTCTACCAGACCCTGATCTCGGAAGTGCGGGTCCACAACGTGACCGCGCTGCTATCGATGGAGGAAATCAAGTCCACCACGATGTTGCCCTTGGGTGCTTTGGTCGACGGATAGTTTCAGGTTTCCACTATCAAGCGCTGCAAGCCGTGGAAGTGATAGGTGTTGTCATAGGCCGGTGCTTCGCTCAGGCGTAGAGAGGGGCACCGATTGAACAGGCTTGACAGCGCGACTCGCATTTCCAGCCGTGCCAACGGCGCCCCGACACAGAAATGCAAGCCGCCGCCAAAACTGGTGTTGGTGACAACCGGGCGGGTTGGGTCAAACTGATCTGGGTTTGTCCACACTGCCGGGTCGCGGTTCGCCGCCCCCAAAAGCAAGGCCACCTCGTCGCCGCGTTTGAAACTGTGGTCGAACAGGGTGACGTCTTCGTAAGCATAGCGCGTGAACATGTGCAGCGGCGGATCGTAGCGCAGGATTTCCTCGACCGTTCCGTCTATGACACCCGGCTGAAAAACGCTGCGATCAAGGCCTAGTTCCAACGCTGTCTTCACGCCGTTGCCCAGCGAATGCACGGTTGCCTCATGTCCGGCGTTCAGCAGCAGGACGCAAGTGGCGACCAATTCATCGCGCGTCAGTTTCTCGCCATCTTCCTCGGCTGCAATCAGCCGGGTGATCAGGTCGTCACGCGAATCCGTGCGACGGCGGTCGATATAGCTGTTCAGGAAATCAGTGAATTCTTGTGAGGCTGCGGCGGCATCTTGTTCGGTCTGTGCCGTTCGGCTGGCCTGATACATGGCGACCATGGAATGGGACCAACGCAGCAGGTCCGGCGACATCTCCTCGGGTACGCCCAGCAGGCGGCAGATGGTGATCACGGGCACTTGGGTGCAAAACCGGTCCAGCAGATCGAACGGGGAATCAGGGAAATCGTCGATCAATGCGTGGGTCAGGTCCCGTATTGCGGGCTCCAGCGCAGTAATCGCGCGCGAGGTGAAGGCGCGCATCACCAAGGCCCGCAATCTAGTATGGCGGGGTGGTTCCAGCTCAAGCAGGGAATGCGCCTCGATCGCCAACCATGGGGCGAGGTGCCTTGGACCCGGCTTTTGCATCTCGGCTGGGGTTTCACGGCCAAAGCGGCGGTCTTTCAGCAACGTTTGCACGGCCTTGTGCGAAACGGCGGCCACCATCTGATAGTCGTCCCAATAGATCAGATCGCCGGATGCGCGCGCCTGGTGGTAGAAAGGATAAGGGTTTTGGACGAACTCCGGTGCAACCGGCGATTGGGTAAGCGTCTTCATTCCAAGGACACTTGCCATGAGGCCCGGTGAATGCAAGACCCTATTTCATGCAAAGGGTTTGGGTTGTTTTGGGATTTGTCTTGTCTGTCGCGCTGTTGGCGGCAGGGGTGTGGTCATACGGCTACCGGCAGGCGCTGCTGCAACTTAGTGACAAGGCCGAGGCTGATCTGGAACTCGCTGCCGACCGGCTGAGCACTCAGATGCAGGTCTATCAGGAACTTGCCGTACTGATGGCCACACATCCTGCTTTCGACACGCTGGAGACCGAAGCACAACGGCGCGATGCGCGCTTCGTGCTGTTGGATGTTGCCGACAAGACAGCGGCGGTCGATATGATCTATCTGGACCGCGACGGTCAGGTTCTGGCCTCGGCACAACCGGCGGCACAGACCAATATGGCCGATCACCCTGCCTTTGAGCGTGCCTTGCAGGGCGCGATGGGCAGTGCGCATGGGGTGTTAGACGCGACCGGGGACCGGATCTATTCTTACGCCGCCCCCGCGTTTGGCCCCGAAGGGCAGGTGGACGGGGCATTAATGGTCATCGCCGACGTGCAGGACGTCGAGCAGACGTGGCGCGGCAGTACCGAGGCTGTTTTCTTTGTCGATGCCGAGGGGGTCGTGTTCATCTCCAATCGCTCGGACCTGTTGTTCTGGCGCCGTGACGACGGCCAGCTGGGGCTATCTCCGCCAACCGGTGAGTCCGTGGCCTTCGCCTCGGTCCAAGTGGGACCGCATGAGTTGTGGGAGGTCGATTGGGGTCGGTATTTACCGCAACGTGCCTTGCATCTGACGCTGGATCTGCCAGTGATCGACATGACGGCCGAAGTGCTGGTCGATGTTGCTCCGGCCCTGCGCTTGGCCGGGTTGCAGGCGGCGACGGTGGCGGCAATCTGTCTGGCCTTTGGGGCTTTGTTGTATCTGGCCACCGAGCGCAGGCGCACTTTGGCCTTGGCCAATGTCGAGTTGGAAAGCCGCGTGGCGCAACGCACTCATGAACTGACGGATGCCAACACCGCCCTGCGCCGCGAAGTGCATGAGCGACAGGAGGCGGAAACCGCCCTGAAACACGCGCAGGAAGAATTGGTGCAGGCTGGAAAACTCAGCGCATTGGGGCAGATGTCTGCTGGGATCAGTCACGAGTTGAACCAGCCACTCATGGCGATCCGGCAATTCGCCGATAATGGAACCGCTTTCCTGACCCGTGGACGCGAGGAAAAGGCCGCTGAGAACCTAACCCGCATTTCCGATATGGCCGCACGTATGGCCCGCATCATCAAGAACCTGCGGGCGTTTGCGCGCAATGAAAGCGAGCCGATGAGCAAGGTTGATCTGGTGCAGGTCATCGAAACCGCGATCGAACTGACCGAGGCGCGTTTGCGCGCGGATGGGGTGGTTCTGGACTGGACCCCTCCGGTGCGGCCTGTGTTCGCGTGGGGCGGAGAGGTGCGTCTGGGGCAGGTTTTCGTCAACCTGATCAACAACGCCGCCGACGCCATGAGCCAGCAACCCGAGCGGCGGATCGACATTGAAATACATGATGACGAAAAGCTGTCGGTGACAGTCCGCGATATCGGTCCGGGGATTGAAAATACGGAAAAACTGTTCGAACCGTTTTATACGACCAAAGAGGTCGGCTCCTCAGAGGGGATGGGGCTGGGTCTTTCGATTTCGTACGGGCTGGTGCAAAGCTTTGGCGGCAATATTCGCGGTGTGAACTCGAATCCAGGGGCGACCTTTACGGTTGAACTGGAGTATTTTCAGGAAGATGAAGTGGTATGACACGCAAGGTTCTTCTGGTCGATGATGACGCGGCGGTCCGCGAGGCATTGGCGCAAACGCTGGAACTGGCGGATTACGCGCCGGTCACGGCAGGCTCTTTTGTAGCAGCCAAGGATCATATTCGCGCAGACTTTGCGGGGGTCATCGTCTCGGATATCCGCATGCCCGGACGGGACGGTTTTTACCTTTTGAACTACGCGTTGGAGATTGATCCCGAGTTGCCGGTGATCCTGCTGACAGGCGAAGGCGATATTCCAATGGCCGTTCGGGCGATGGGCAAGGGTGCGTTCGATTTTCTGGAAAAGCCCTGTGCGGCCTCTGATCTGCTTGAGGTGCTGGAACGAGCACATCTGGCGCGGCGGCAAGTTCTGGAACAGCGCGCCCTGAAACAGGAGTTGGAAAAGGGCGACCCGGCGGCGCGGCTTCTGTTTGGTCTGTCTGCGCGGTCGGAGGCGTTGCGGGACCGGGTGCGTTCAGTTGCGCCGACTGGGGCCGAGGTTCTGGTGACAGGACCTGCGGGCAGTGGGATATCAAAGGTTGCTGAGGTGGTTCATTTGATGTCACCGCAATCGCAGGGTCCATTCGTCAAGCGGCCCGCTTCGGGCATGTCGGTTCAGTCTTTGCAGCAGGTGTGTGAGGACGCGGCTGGTGGGTCACTGTTCCTTGACGAGGTTTCGGTGATGCCGAAAGACACCCAATATGCGGCGCTTGAAATCATCGAGCAGGGGGTTGGGGCGCGGATCATCGCCGGCACCACTGCGGATCTGGCGGATCTGTCCGCAACAGGGCAGTTTCATGCGGACCTGTTCTATCGGTTGGATGTGATGCGCGTGCGCATCCCGTCCCTGTCCGAGCGGCCCGAGGATATCCCGGTGATCTTTCGCCACTACGTCGCGCAGGCGGCGGAACAGGCTGGCATTGCAGTACCTGACATCTCTTCCGAACATTTGGCGGCTTTGATGTCGCAAGATTGGCCAGGGAATGCCCGATCCTTGATGTCAGCGGCCATGCGCTTTGTGCTTGGGATGCCGGATGAGGTGGGCGCCGCCACTGAGTTGGGTCTGAGCGAGCAGATGGCCCAAGTTGAGCGGTCACTTTTGATCGCGGCGCTGGGGCGCCATAACGGCAAAGCATCGGACGCGGCCAAGGCGCTGAAACTGCCGCGCAAGACATTTTACGACAAGCTGGCTCGCTATGGCATTCGGCCCGAGGATTATCGCAGGTAGGTGCTCCCGCCCGCTTTCTCTGCATTTCATGCAGGTCAGGCGGTTGGGCCGGGCAGTTCGCTGACGCGAACTGTGGTTGCGCTTGATTGGGTGGTGATTCTCGATGGGCGAATCAAGTTGTGCGGAAAACCGCACAGAAGGGGTTTGGGCTTGTGCGAAATTTCGCACGTCGCTCAAGGATAGCAGCCAAAGATCTGTTCGCGCGACTTGTAAAGCACTGTTAATTAACAAAAAAATACAATCAACCGGCATTCGGAACAAAAAGTTGAGCGGTAAGAGGCGATTCGGTTCACTGCCCGGCATGAGGCGCTCGTCGAGCGTCTGGGAGAAGTTTTGTGAAGTCTGGGAGGATAGGACAGATGAAATTCCTGACAACAGCCGCAACCGCACTGGCGCTGACCGTGACCGCGACCGCTGGGATGGCGGCGTGTGACGACGGCGAGATCGTGGTGAAGTTTGCGCATGTGACCAACACCGACAAGCACCCCAAGGGGATTGCTGCATCGTTGCTGGAGCAGCGTGTCAATGACGAGATGAACGGCGTTATGTGCATGGAGGTGTTCCCGAACTCGACCCTCTATAATGACGACAAGGTGCTGGAGGCGATGCTGCAGGGCGACGTCCAACTGGCCGCGCCGTCGCTGTCGAAGTTTGAAAAGTTCACCAAGCAGTTCCGTCTGTTCGACCTGCCGTTCATGTTCAAGAACATTGATGCGGTGGACGCATTCCAAGCCTCGGCTGACGGTCAAGCGATGAAGGACAGCATGCAGCGCCGTGGCCTGCAGGGGCTGGCATTTTGGCACAACGGCATGAAGCAAATGTCGGCGAACAAACCTTTGGTTGATCCTTCCGATGCGGATGGTCTGAAGTTCCGTGTTCAGTCTTCGGACGTGCTGGTCGCGCAGATGGAAGCCATTGGTGGCAGCCCGCAGAAAATGGCGTTCTCGGAAGTCTATGGTGCTTTGCAGCAGGGCGTTGTGGACGGGCAGGAGAACACCTGGTCGAACATCTACGGCAAGAAGTTCTTCGAAGTGCAGGACGGTATTACCGAGACCAACCACGGCATCATCGACTACTTGGTTGTGACTTCGGTTGACTGGCTGGACAGCTTGGACCCCGAAGTGCGCGATCAGTTCCTGACGATCCTGAGTGAAGTCACCGAGACGCGGAACAAAGAAGCCTTTGCGGTGAACGAAGCGGCCAAGCAGTCGGTGATCGACGCCGGCGGCACCATTCGTGAGCTGAACGCCGACCAGCGTCAGGCTTGGGTCGATGCGATGAAGCCTGTCTGGGACAAGTTCGCTGGCGATGTGGGTCAGGACAAGATCGACGCTGCACAGGCGATCAACGCCGGATTTTAATCCGAGCAGTCCGCGCGCCGGGGGACTGGGGAGTTATCGACGCGCGGGCCGGGCGGGCTGAAACAGGCCCGCCCCAATTATTCTCATCACACAAAATGCGGGGACAATGAGATGTCTGGTGCGAAACCCGGCTCTGGCGGGCTGATCGACCATATCGAAGAGACGATGATCGCGCTGTTGTTGGGGGTGATGACCGTCGTCACCTTCGCCAACGTCATCGCGCGGTTCGTCTTTAATTCTAACATCCTGTGGGCGCTGGAACTGACAGTGTTCACCTTTGGCTGGTTGGTGCTGTTGGGGGCGTCCTATGCAGTGAAGAAACACGCGCATCTGGGCGTGGATGCGATCCTGAATATGCTGGCACCGGCGCCGCGACGCATCCTGGCCCTAATTGCGGTGGCGTGCTGTCTGGTCTTCTCGTTGCTGCTGCTAAAGGGGTCTTATGACTATTGGGCCGTCTTCGCGGATCTGCCGCCGACCTCAGGCCGGTGGTTCCCGACCGGGTTCGATACCGGTGCGCGCAGCCAGAGCTTTTACGAGGTTGACGACATCCCAATGGTCGCGCCGCTGCGGTTTTTGGAAGACATGATCAACTATGGCGAGGGCTATGAAAAGCTGCCCAAGGTGATCCCGTATCTGGTGTTGCCGGTGTCGATGATCCTGCTGGTGATCCGCTTTTCTCAGGTTGCAGTACAAATCTGGCGCGGCGAAACCGACCGCCTTGTCGCCAGCCACGAAGTCGAGGACGAGATCGAAGAAGTCCGCGCACAACAAGGGGTGCATGACTGATGGACGTCGTTCTTCTTTTCTCAATGGTCATTGGCCTGCTGTTGATCGGTGTTCCGATTGCGGTGGCGCTTGGCCTTAGCTCGACCCTGTTCCTGCTGATCTATTCTGACAGTTCTTTGGCCTCGGTCGCAGGCACGCTGTTCGAGGCCTTCGAGGGGCATTTCACCCTGCTAGCAATCCCGTTCTTCATTCTGGCGTCGTCTTTCATGACAACGGGCGGTGTGGCGCGGCGGATCATACGCTTCTCGATTGCCTGTGTTGGGCATTTGCCTGGTGGTCTGGCGATTGCCGGCGTGTTTGCTTGTATGCTGTTCGCGGCACTGTCGGGGTCGTCCCCGGCGACCGTTGTGGCCATCGGCTCGATCGTGATCGCAGGGATGCGTCAGGTGGGGTATTCCAAGGAATTCGCCGCTGGTGTGATCTGTAACGCGGGTACGCTGGGCATCCTGATCCCGCCGTCGATCGTGATGGTTGTCTATGCAGCCGCCGTCGAGGTCTCGGTCGGGCGCATGTTCCTTGCAGGGGTCATTCCGGGCCTGATGGCAGGTCTGATGCTGATGATCACCATCTATGTCATGGCCAAGGTTAAGAACCTGCCCAAAGGTGAGTGGAAAGGATGGGGCGAGATCTTTGCCTCGGCGCGCGAGGCCGGATGGGGCCTTTTCCTGATCGTCATCATTCTGGGTGGTATTTATGGCGGTATCTTTACACCGACCGAAGCCGCGGCCGTGGCCGCCGTCTATGCCTTCCTGATTGCCAGCTTTGTCTACAAGGACATGGGCCCGCTCAGCACGGAAGAAGGGCAGCCCAATCTGCCGCTGATCAAAAAGCCCTATGCGCTGGTGACGGCCTTTTTTCACCCCGATACCAAGCATACGCTGTTCGAGGCAGGCAAGCTGACCGTCACGCTGCTGTTCGTGATCGCCAACGCGTTGATCCTGAAACATGTGCTGACCGACGAGCAGGTGCCGCAACACATCGCCAGTGCCATGCTGTCGGCGGGTCTGGGACCAGTGACCTTCTTGATCGTGGTGAACGTGATCCTGCTGATCGGCGGTCAGTTCATGGAGCCTTCGGGCCTGCTGGTCATCGTGGCACCTCTGGTGTTCCCGATTGCGATTGAACTGGGCATCGACCCAATCCATCTGGGCATCATCATGGTGGTCAACATGGAGATTGGGATGATTACACCTCCGGTCGGGCTGAACCTGTTCGTGACCTCGGGCGTGGCCGGAATGCCGATGATGAGCGTCGTGAAGGCGGCGCTGCCCTTCCTGGCGGTTCTGTTCGTCTTCCTGATCATGGTCACGTATATCCCATGGATATCGACCTTCTTGCCCAATACTTTCATGGGGCCAGAGATCATAACGAACTAGCCGTGAACCACATGAAAGCCGGGCCCCAGAGGCCCGGCTTTTTCCTTTGCGCCCCTCTTGACGAATTGCGGGTCATGCCCATCTGGAGGGCAGAGGACGACCTCACCACTTTGGTTGATCATTCGGGACGACCCGAACGGATATGAGGTGCCTCTATGCCCTGGATTTTTCTGCTATTCGCCGGTTTGTTGGAAATCGTCTGGGCCGTTGCGATGAAGCAATCGGTTGGTTTCACCCGGCTTTGGCCGACCGCGCTGATGGGCGTGTCGATGATCGGGTCTTTTGGCTTGCTGGCACTGGCTATGCGGGATTTGCCACTCGGCACGGCCTATACGATCTGGACCGGGATCGGTGCGGTTGGAGCGTTCATGATCGGCGTCATGTTTCTAGGCGAGGCCCTGACAGCCCCGCGCTTGATTGCAGCGGCCCTGATTGTGGCCGGTTTGGTAACTATGAAACTGGCGTGACGCTCAGGCGTTTTGCAGCGCGTCGATGATGCCCGCGAAATCCTGCGCTTTCAGGCTGGCCCCGCCGACTAATGCCCCGTCCACGTTGGACACCGCAAAGATGTCTGCGGCATTGCCGGGTTTGACCGACCCGCCATAAAGTAGCCTGACCGAGCGGCCCACGCCCTCGCCAAACCGACGTTCCAGACGGGTGCGGATAAAGTCGTGGACCTCTCCGATTTCATCGAGGGTGGGGACCTTGCCCGTGCCGATGGCCCAGATGGGTTCATAGGCGACGATCAAGTTCTCACCGGTTGACTGGTCCGGGATCGAGCCCGACATCTGACCGCCGATGATATCCAGCGTGTTGGCTGCTTCGCGCTGTTCCAGGCTTTCACCGACACAGATGATGGCTTTCAACCCAGCGTCCATGGCAGCACGGGCCTTAGCACGGATGTCTTCATTTTGCTCGCCGTGATCCTCGCGCCGTTCAGAGTGGCCCAGAATGACCGCGGACGCCCCGGCATCGAGCAGCATTCCGGCGCTGATATCACCGGTATGGGCGCCAGAGGTGTTTGCATGGCAATCCTGACCGCCAACCTGAATATCTGTGGCCTCCACGGTGCTGGCCGCGCGGTGCAGCAGGGTTGCGGGCGGGCAGATCAGCACATCGACCGTGGGGGACGGATACATGCGGGCGAGGGTGCTCAACTCCTCTAGCTCGGCCGACATTCCGTTCATTTTCCAGTTACCAGCCGCCAGCTTGCGCCGCATCGCACACACTCCCACAAGAATTGTTGTTTGTGTTTCGGATAACACCCGCCGGGGGTCGTGACAATTCCGGTTGCAGACCATCGCAGAAATCGACAGAACTCGCGCGAGCGAATGAGGCAGAGATGATCGACACACTGGATCTTGCGAAATTGGACGCCCGTGATGTGGCGGAACTGGCCAGATTGCGGCGCGCCGTTAGCGACGTTGGGTTTCTGCGCGTCTCCAACACTGGATTAGACAAGGCGAGGATCGAAGCCGTCCTAGCCGCTTACAAAGCGTTTTTCCACCTGCCCGAGGCGCAAAAAAGCCGCGTCGACATGGCAAAGACCGGGGCAAATCGAGGCTGGGGTGCGCCGCATTCCGAACAAGTCGATCCCGATGCGAATCCGGACTACAAAGAGGTGTTCGATTGCGGTTTCGATCTGCCCGAGGACAGTGCCTATGCCGACCGGGGCCTGAGCGTTTACGCCCCTAACCAATGGCCCGACGCGCCGTCTGGTTTTCAGCACATGATTCAAGGCTACTATGGTGACGCTTGTGCCGTTGCGATGCGTATCTTGCGAGCGATTGCCGTTGCTTTGGGCCGCGACGCGGGCAGCTTTGATGTGGCGTTTGACACGCCGATGGCTTTGCTGCGCGGCAACTTCTACCCTCAGCGTCCCGTTTGGGCGGGGGCGCGTGATTTCGGGATCGGCGCGCACACGGATTATGGCTGCCTGACCTTGCTGGCGACCGACGGCACTCCGGGACTTGAGGCACAATTGCCGGATGGAAGTTGGGCCGAGGTCCAAGCCGACCCCGGCACCTTCGTGATCAACTTCGGGGAAATGCTGGAGTTCTGGACCGCAGGGCAGGTCAAAGCGACCATGCACAGGGTCGTCGGAGGAGCGGATGAACGGGTTTCGGTGCCGCTGTTTTTTAACCCGTCCTATGACACCAACGTTGCGCCACCTGAGTCGGACCAAGTGATTTCAGCCGGAGAACACCTGACCCGGCGGTTCAACGAGACGTACGTCCACCTGAAAACGGCGTCCTAATTCTGCGCTGACAGGGTTTCGTCGAACTTGATCGACTCGCCGCAGCCGCAGGCATCGACCACGTTGGGGTTGCGGAATTTGAAACCGGATTCCAGTAACGAGACTTCATAGTCGATTTCGGTCCCGAACAGGAACATTTGCGCCATTGGGGCGATCATCACCCGTGCGCCATCCTGTTCGACCACCTCATCATTGGTGTCGGCCTCATCCACGTAATCCATGGTGTATTCCATGCCTGCGCAGCCACCTTTCTTGACGCCAATGCGCAGTCCCGCGTGCCCGCCCGATTCCATCAGGCGTACAATTTGGGCCGCAGCCTTTGGGGTCATGGTCACGGCCTGTTTGCCGGGAATGCCAAACATTTTCGTCTCCGTCGTCGCGCGTTGTTAATAACTTAGTCCTCTGGTGGGGCAGTCTCAAGACATAGCAGACGTGCTTACCTAAGTTTTCCACTCAGGTAGGCACACATGCAACCTACGCTTGCCTAACGCCGCGCCTTCGTCCTAGCCTTGCACGCAGTTGAGCAGAGAACATTGCAGGTAGGATAACAGGATGAATTCTTCGCTAAAACTTAGTGGAATAAAAGCAGTGCCGTTAATTGCCCTCGCGGCGTTTGCTGGTGCTGCTGCGGCTCAAACCGATGAAAAGCGGCATTCGGTGAATTGCGCCACTGCGCCAGGGGATTTGCGCGCCATCGCGGCTGAGAGAAAACACGCTCAAGATCAACAGGTTGCAAGCGTTGTTTCAATCCTTCCAGCCGGTGCGTTGCTGGGCCTGATCACGGGGACCGAGAAGAAACATCTGTCGATGCTCTCCGGTGATTACGTCAAAGCGCTGGACGCGCGGGCGGAGGAAATCAAAACCACCTGTGGTATCAAATAAAAAAAAACCGCCCCGGTGATTGAGGGCGGTTTAGCCATCGACAGCTGGTTTGCTTACATGAAGCCCAGTTCCAGACGGGCCTCGTCGGACATCATCTCCATGCCCCAGGGCGGTTCCCATGTCAGTTCTACGTCCACTTCCTTGACGCCGGCCACCGGTTCGACAGCTTCGACAATCCAGCCAGGCATTTCGCCCGCGACAGGGCAGCCCGGCGCGGTCAGGGTCATGATGACCTTGACGGCGTTTTCGGCCGTGATGTCAATGGTGTAGATCAGGCCCAGATCATAGATATTGACCGGAATCTCAGGGTCATAGACGGAACGGCACGCCTCGACCACCGCTTCATACAAGGGGTGCTCAATCGTGGAAGGCGCAATCAGCGGGGTGCCTTCGAACTGTTCACTCGGGTGGGTCATTCGTGCCTCGGGTCTGTTTCCTGAGCTTTTATATAGGGAAAGCCACGGGCAGCGTCCAGTGGTGCCGTGGCGCCCTTATCGGGCGCCGAGCGATTCATTCGTTTATATCGTGCCGGAAGGTCTTCACCTGACCATGGGGCAGGGCGAACATACGCCGCAACACCAGCCACGCCGCCAGTGACAAAGCTGCAAAGATCAGCAGCAAAACCGGCAGCGGCGGGGCAACACCGGGGATGACCAGCAACAGCCCAGTGATCGCCGCGCCGATTGCGAAGCCCAGAAAGATGAATCCCGGCAGCACAATCTCGAGGATGCCGAGGGCCAAAGCCCCCGCCAACCAAATCCACCATGTCAACCAGAACGGATCGGCCATTACCGGCCTCCTTTCAACATCTTGAAGGCATCGCCAAATGCCTCGAGCGCATTCGCGGGCACTACGATGGTTTGCGAGCCATTGCCTGCGCCAAGTGCGTTCAGGGCCTCGACCTGTTTCAATGCGACCTGATACTGAGCGGCCTCGATCCCGTTATCCTGAATGGCCTTGGCGACCACGCCCGTTGCGTAGGCTTCGGCCTCGGCCTGAATACGGCGGGCTTTGGCGGTTTGTTCAGCCGCATAAAGCTCGGCATCGGCGTTCAGTTCAACGGCGCGTTTCTGACCCTCGGCCTCAGTGACCTGCGCGCGACGGGCGCGTTCGGCGTTCAGCTGCTGCAACATTGCGTCGCGGGTGGCCTGATCCAGGTTAACGTCCAGAATCTCGGCCCGAGTCACCTCGATACCCCAATCATCCACGGCGGTTTCCACGCTTTCCTGAATACGGGTAATCAGCTGTGCACGGTTCGACTGCACCTCATCCAGGTCCATTTTGCCGATCTCGGCGCGGACGATACCGGCCACGGTGGTGGCAATCGCGCCATCGACGTCACGGATACGATAGACCGTCTTTTCCGGTTCAAGAATGCGGTAAAAGACCGAGGTGTCGATCTGCACCAATACGTTGTCCTTGGTGATCGCGTCCTGAGTCGCATTGGGCAACTGACGCTCCAGAATGGATATCTTGTGGCGCGCAACGTCCAGAAACGGAACGATAAAGTTGATCCCCGGCCCAAGGACCGAATGCAGGCGCCCGAACCGTTCAATCACGAATTTCTCGGATTGAGGCACAATCTTTATGCCTTTGAAAATGACGACGACGATCAGCGCCGCGCCCAGCAGGAAAATGATGTTGGATGAAATCAATCCAATAATCTGTTCTTCCATATAACTGTCCTCTCGGTATTGTGTACTATAGTATACATTTGGGGATTGACTCGCCCAATTTCAACTCAGCTATCCCGAGAAGGGGCGCGGAATCAAATCATTGAATAAGCTGATAAGGGGGGCGGAGGCCTGTCTGTGACCACTTTGCATCCCTTGCCGATTGCGCTATCGGGCAAACATGAAACTGATTATAGACACTGACCCCGGCATTGATGACGCAATGGCCATCGCCTATGCTGCTGCTGCCCCCGAGATTGAGCTGATTGGCCTGACCACGGTTTTCGGCAACACCCATGTGCATCAATCCAGCCGGAACGCGCGGTTTTTGTTAGATAAACTGGGCATAAACGCCCCGGTCGCAGAAGGCGCACCCGTGGCGCAGGGGGCGGACACACATGCGCCGTCTGAGCATGTTCATGGGCCTGAGGGGTTTGGAGATGTCACCGACATCCCTCAGATCGGGAGCAATCACAGCCTGTCCGCTGCCGAATACCTGGTTGAAATGGCCCGCGTGCATAAGGGCGAACTGGTGGTCTGCGCCGTCGGTCCCTTAACTAATATCGCCGCTGCACTGCGTCTGGACCCGGAATTTGCCCAGAACATCGCCCGCTTGGTCATCATGGGCGGTGCTGTTTATTGCCCTGGTAACATTACCCCGCATGCCGAGGCGAATATCTACCATGACCCTCTTGCCGCCGATGAGGTTTTTGCCAACCCTCCTACGACGGTGGTTGTTGGCTTGGATGTGACGCTCAGGACCCTCTACGAAGGGGCCGATTTTGACGGCCTCGCGGAACAATCCGCAGATATGGGTGGGTTCCTGCGCGATATCTCGAAGTTTTATCTGAAGTTCTACAAGGATGTTGGTGGGCTTGAGGGTTGCGGGCTGCACGATTCGACAGCTGTGATCGCCTGTACCCATGCGGACATGTTCACAATGGTGGAAACCGGGTTGCAGGTTGTTGCGGACGGCCCCGAGATTGGCCTGACCCGCCCTGATCCTTCGCGTCCCGTCGTGCACGTGTGCTGCGATGTCGACGGGGCAGGGGTGGTCGATCTCTTTACCCAACGGGTCGCTTCATTGCCCTGACGGGTTGCAAAGGACGGGCAGATCGGGCAAATCCTGCCCGGTTCAGCGACCCCGAGGCCCCCTATGACCGAACGTTTTTCTTTTGACCTGAAAGCCACCGACGGAAAGGCGAGAGCCGGCGTGATCCGCACACCGCGCGGCGAGGTTCGGACGCCCGCTTTTATGCCTGTCGGAACGGCGGCGACGGTCAAGGCGATGATGCCCGAAAGCGTGGGCGCAACCGGGGCCGATATCCTGTTGGGCAACACCTATCACTTGATGCTGCGCCCGACGGCAGAGCGGATTGACCGTCTGGGTGGTTTGCACAAGTTTATGAACTGGGAACGTCCGATCCTGACAGACTCGGGTGGGTTTCAGGTTATGTCCCTGGCCGGGCTTCGAAAACTGACCGAAAAGGGCGTGACCTTCAAATCGCATATCGACGGCTCCAAGAATGAGCTGACGCCAGAGCGGTCAATGGAAATCCAGCGCCTGCTGGGTTCGGATATCGTTATGTGTTTCGACGAATGCCCGGCCTTACCCGCGGACCGGGACCGGATTGCTGAATCGATGCGACTGTCGATGCGATGGGCGCGCAGGTCGCGCGATGCGTTCGGCGACCGACCGGGCCACGCTTTGTTTGGTATTCAGCAAGGTGGACTAGAACACGATTTCCGCGAAGAATCCGCCGAAGCCTTAAAAGAGATCGGGTTCGAAGGCTATGCGGTCGGCGGACTGGCCGTCGGCGAAGGCCAAGAGGCCATGTTCAGCGTTCTGGATTTCGCGCCTGATATGCTGCCCACCGACAAGCCACGCTATCTGATGGGAGTGGGCAAGCCCGACGACATCGTAGGCGCCGTTGCGCGCGGCATCGACATGATGGATTGTGTTTTGCCTTCGCGTTCAGGGCGCACAGGGCAGGTTTTCACCCGCTATGGCGTGGTCAACATAAAAAACGCCCGCCATGCGGATGACCCGCGCCCGCTGGATGAGCAGTGTACCTGTCCGGCCTGTTCCAACTACTCCCGCGCCTATTTGCACCATGTATTCCGCGCGAACGAGATGATCTCGGGGATGCTGCTGACCTGGCACAACCTGCACTATTTTCAGGAAATCATGCAGGGAATGCGCGGCGCGATTGCGGCGGGAACCTTTGAGGCATGGCAAAATCAATTCCATGCCCAACGCGCACAGGGCGATATCGAACCGATGTGAAATAAGCGGTTTAGGTCGTTTGTCTATCGCCGAAACGGCCAAAACTTCTTCTTTGGCTGTTCGTTGAAGTCCCAACCAAAACCTTCGAAAAACTCTCTAACTTCGGAAGTCAACATTCCACGCCCACTGGCGTACTGAGGTAGATCGAACCCACCACCATAGTTCAGTTCGACGACGACCGGCCCACTTTCAGTTATCGAAATATCCGTTGACTGGTAGCGTATAGGTGCAAAGGTTCTGGCCGCGCGCTCATTAGCTTCTACCAATTCGCGCCAGAATGGAAGTTGCAAACCCATCAGTCCTTTGATTTCTGGGTGATCGTCCAGAAATTCTACTTCCTTGTCCGCGCGCCGCGCCACCGTTTCTATTTTTCCAGTTTCTAAATTGACTGAACACGCAATGTTCCCAGGTCTCCAGAATGCGTCCGCAATGTTGTCTCCTTGAGGAAGCTTAATGATCGCCATAGGGCAATAGACGTCGTTTTCTCGCACAAGGTTGACCATGCGAACTGTAGCGAGAGCCGATGCAAATTGTGAAATGTCAGGATGATTTTGAAGGAGAGACTGCAGCACATAAGAGTTATCGCCGACGATCTCGGCTAAGAATGCTTCGTATGAAACCGGGTCGCGTCCTTCGCACATGATGGTTGTTTCATTTGCATCCTTTATCAAAAATGCACCAAAGCTCACCATGCCTTCGGTGATCTTACCGAACAGTCCTGATCCAAGGTTCTCAAGTAGAACATCCCGCAACTGCTCTGCCGTTGCTATCGTCTTAAGCCCCGGGTATATTCTGTTGGATTTATCTAAGACAGCCAAAGTTTTAGGAACTGGAACACCAGCGGCCTCAAGCAGAGTGTAGGCTACAACTTTGTCTTCAGCGGCGGCACTCCACCCATTGTGGTTACACTTGTGGGTAATAGGCCAATGAAGGTCATTCGAGATAAAGGTCGCGCGTTCTGATTCGGAGTAGCGATCAATGTGGTGAAGGCCATTTCGCACATACTCGACCATGTTCAATCGCCCTGGTGCCTTTAACATTTTGTTGAAGTCGAGTTGAGTTTTTACAACTGATCTTCCCGAGCTCTTCGCAGCATAGGACAAAAGTTCCACATAATCGGAGTCGCGAACCTCTAGATAATGCTTATAGTCGTCCGCTGCCGCAGAATTTCTTTCTTTCATGCTCATGCCAGAATGTCTCATTATTGAAGTGTCGGAGTCGCGTACCACGATAAATTGTTTTCCGAGGAATTTGAGAGAATTCAAAAAAAGTTGTCTAGCTGTTGTTTGAAGCCCACGATGAGGCACTGCAACGTACTTGCACCAATCGATGAAACTGTTCCGAATGCGTTTTTCTAGCCTTGTAGTGGTATAGTCTTCAGGCCATTGTACTAGACGCAAAGGTAAGGTTGAAAAGAGGGGGCTATAACCCCACCTTAACCATCCAAACAGGAGATGGCCGAGTGTTGCCTGACACAGGGACCGGAGCCGTCTTGCCAATGATAAGGATAGAGCATGCAAGAGCCTCTGAATTCCTCGTACCCAGTACTGCCGTTGCGCGACATCGTGGTGTTTCCACATATGATCGTGCCGCTGTTCGTGGGACGGGAAAAATCCGTCCGCGCGCTGGAAGAAGTGATGCAGGACGACAAGCAGATTCTGCTGTCCAGCCAGATTGATCCGGGTGAGGACGATCCCGCAATCGACGGGATTTACCGGTCGGGCGTACTGGCAAATGTGCTGCAACTGCTGAAACTGCCCGATGGCACTGTCAAAGTGCTGGTCGAAGGGCAGGCGCGCGTGCAGATCACCGATTTTCTGGAAAATGACGATTTTTTCGAGGCCCGCGCTGAATATCTGACCGAAATTCCGGGCGACGTGACGACGACCGAGGCGCTGCTGCGCACCGTCGCAGATGAGTTCGAGCGTTACGCCAAAGTCCGCAAGAACATCCCCGAAGAAGCGCTGACCGCCGTTGGTGAAACCACCGAACCTGCCAAGCTGGCCGACCTGGTTTCGGGCCATCTTGGCATCGAGGTTGAGCAAAAGCAGGAACTGCTTGAGACGCTCTCGGTTAGTGAGCGGCTGGAAAAGGTCTATGGCCTCATGCAGGGCGAGATGTCGGTTCTGCAGGTCGAGAAAAAGATCAAGACCCGCGTCAAATCCCAGATGGAGAAGACGCAGCGCGAGTACTACCTGAATGAGCAAATGAAGGCCATTCAGAAGGAACTTGGCGATGGTGAGGACGGCGGCAACGAAGTTGCTGAACTGGAAGAGAAAATCGCCGAGACCAAGCTGTCGAAAGAAGCGCGCGAAAAGGCCGAGGGTGAGCTGAAGAAGCTCAAGAATATGTCACCCATGTCGGCCGAGGCCACCGTTGTGCGCAACTATCTGGACTGGATTCTGTCGCTGCCGTGGGGCACCAAATCCCGCGTCAAAAAGGATCTGGGCCGTGCCCAGGACATTTTGGATGCCGATCACTATGGGCTTGAGACGGTCAAGGAACGGATCGTCGAGTATCTGGCGGTTCAACAGCGCTCGAAAAAGCTGAAAGGCCCGATCCTGTGCCTTGTCGGCCCTCCGGGTGTGGGTAAAACCTCGCTGGGTAAGTCGGTTGCCAAAGCCACGGGGCGCGAGTTCATTCGCATCTCGTTGGGTGGCGTGCGTGACGAATCTGAGATCCGCGGCCACCGTCGGACCTATATCGGTTCGATGCCCGGCAAGATCATCCAGTCGCTGAAAAAGGCAAAGACCACGAACCCGCTGATTTTGCTCGATGAGATCGACAAGATGGGGCAGGATTTCCGTGGCGACCCGGCTTCGGCCATGCTTGAAGTGCTGGACCCGGAACAGAACAGTACGTTCATGGACCACTACTTGGAGGTCGAATATGACCTGTCCAACGTGATGTTTCTAACCACGTCGAACAGCTATAATATGCCCGGGCCTCTGCTGGACCGGATGGAGATCATCCCGCTGGCTGGCTATACCGAGGAAGAGAAATCCGAGATAGCCAAGCAGCACCTGATCAGCAAGCAGGTTAAAAACCATGGCCTCAAGGCCAAGGAATTTGAGCTGACCGATGATGCGCTGCAATCCATCATCCGCACCTATACCCGGGAAGCGGGCGTGCGGAACTTGGAACGAGAGATCGCCAAGGTTGCCCGGAAATCGCTGACCAAGATCATCAAGAAAGAGGCCGAGTCGGTCACGGTGACGCCCGACAATCTGGATGATTTCCTGGGCGTGCCCAAATACCGCTATGGCCTGGCTGAACAGGACGATCAGGTCGGTGTTGTGACTGGTCTGGCTTATACCTCGGTCGGGGGCGATCTGCTGCATATCGAAGCGCTGAAACTGCCCGGCAAGGGGCGGATGAAGACCACCGGTAAGCTGGGCGATGTGATGAAGGAATCCATCGACGCGGCATCGTCCTATGTGCGGTCAATCTCGCCTCAGATCGGGGTGAAGCCGACGAAATTCGACACGCTGGACATTCACGTCCACGTTCCGGATGGCGCAACGCCAAAGGATGGCCCTTCGGCCGGTCTGGCGATGGTGACTTCGATCGTGTCGGTGCTGACCGGTATTCCGGTTCGCAAGGATATCGCCATGACGGGCGAGGTTTCGCTGCGCGGCAACGCGATGCCGATCGGTGGGCTCAAGGAAAAACTGCTGGCGGCCCTGCGTGGTGGCATCAAGACTGTCCTGATCCCCGAGGAAAATGAAAAGGATCTGGCCGACATCCCGGATAACGTGAAGGAAGGGCTGGAGATCATCCCGGTCACGCATGTGTCCGAGGTTCTGAAGCAGGCGCTGATTAGCGAGCCTGAACCCATCGAATGGGACGAAGCAGCCGAGGAGGCCGCCGCCGCGGCTGCGAAAGCCGCGGAAAGTTCGGCAGCGTCTGCCAGAACGCACTGAGTTCGGATTGAATGATCAAAATGGGCGGGGTTTCAACCTCGCCCTTTTTCATGCGACTACCCAAAGAATTGGGACGCAAGGAACCACCAAGTTTTAGGGGAAAAATGGTGGGTGATAAGAGATTTGAACTCCTGACATCTTCGATATGTAATCGCCTATCAAGACCTAGTAGTTAGGGAAGCCCATACCCAATAACATCAAAGGGTTATGTCTGTCACAACTTGACCCTCCATACATCCAATACTAGATGTTGTGGTACATAAACCCACACAGGACAATTTGCCTTCCTTGAGATGAGTCAAAAGGAAAAAGGTCAGCGAAACCAAAACTCAACACCTCTTTTTTTGTGGAAAGCCGACACTGACTAGCGGACGTTTGGTTGCGAAGATGGTTGATGAAGATCAGCCTGAAACTGGTGTCCGCACACTTCTATCGTGATCTTCAACAAAGTTAGTTGGTAAGCCTTCAACATTTAGGACAGTCTCGCCCTCTCAACGACATGCACGCTAGTCGGGTGTACACAGCAATTGTGGTCTGATTGGCGTTGCTCGAGTAACGGCTATGGCATTCAGTTTTCCAGACGTTTGGTGCCTGAAAAAGTGTGTGTTCGGATATTGAGCCTATAAAGGAGGAAGTTTCCCTAAATCTTTCCTCTCTTTTTGAAACCGCCCAATACGGAAAATGTATGCGCAAAACAAACAACGACGTAACACGTCTACTTCGACACACATTCAACAAAGCCCGGTTTGCTTCGTTAGATCGGTCTACGGTAACCGAAGCATCGAAGAACTTTGTATCCGAGTTGATAAACCGAACTATTGCTTACGAAGCACAATACCACCCCCGAAAACGTGCCAGACGACAGAACGACTTGGACAACTTCAAATTGGCAGTTGGAGCGTTGGCTGCCGATCTAATCAAGCACAGCGCGAATGAGGCCGCCAAAGGCTACATGTATCGACCATCCGACAAAGACGAACTTGCACAGACCTTGGTGAGTAGTGATGCCTTTATCAAGCTTCGAACCTACTGGATGGGAATGGGGCTGATGGAAGAAACTGGCTTTGTGCATTTCCGAGCTTCGATTGACGACAGTGACCAAAACACAACGTACAAAAAAGCGCGGAGGTTCAGAGCCACACCAGCTCTGTTGGAACTGGCCCAGAGCTACCAACTCACAGCGGCCAACGTCACCGAGCACTTTGAACGCTGTCACAGTCACGCCAGTGTCTTGCAGGTACGCAGTACCAAAGACGGCGACTACAATTTCCCAAAAGGTGGCAAGCTCATCAAGCAGAGTGGCCCCAGATTTCAGGAGCGCAGAACCGAAGTAGAGACCCTGAACAGGTATCTCGCCCGTCACAAGTTTAACCTATCAGATCAACCAATGTTGCGACGTATCTTCAATTGCGGTGACCGGAAAGGGTTCGACTTCAATCTCGGGGGCCGTTTCTATTGTGCCTCTGACGACGATTGGATGCAGATGCCGAAGGAAAAACGGAAAGCCATTATGATTGATGGTGAACCAACGTGTGAAATTGATGTTTCTTCCAGTCAGCTATCCATTCTGTACGCAATCCAAGGTGAGACCCTCGCCTATGATCCCGATCCTTATCAGATCGACGGGATATCGAGAGAGGTCATAAAACGGATCATTGTCGCCTCTATCGGGCGGGGGAAACCCCCATCCCGCTGGCCGAGGTCTTTCAACGACGACTTCATTTCCGAACATGGCTACCACCCTAGGGATCGGTACAAGCTGAAGGACGTGGTTTCGTCGATCTTGGCCCGACACCCGGTTTTGTCCAGTCTCGAACCCGAAAAACTGGATTGGGCTATTTTGCAGTTTGAAGAAGCAGAGTGTTTTCTAAAAGCAATGCAGTGCCTCTATGAGTTGCAAGACATACCGTCCCTTCCGGTTCATGACAGTCTGATCGTGAAGCAACGGGATCATGAATTGGCGTCAACTGTGCTGAAGGATGAGTATAAAGAACGGTTGGGCTTCATCCCTCAAGTGAAGATGACCTTGGACAGTGGTTTTGCCATGGCCGCCTAAGGGCTATTTGAGGCTACCTTATGTAGTCCACTAGGTAAGGTACTTTATTGGGAGGGGGTACTATCCCCCTTATTGCAAGTCATCCGACACGTTGTCCTATAAGAAGTATCTTAGGCATTACTCTGAAGCGTAAGGACAGAAATGCTGTCACTGAGAACTTCGGGTTGCCTGAGCGTGTCTGGGACCTGAGCCCATCGGAATGACTAAAAAGCGGACGAAACTGACATCGCTTCAGCCGAACAAGCGTTCTCCGCCTAAGTGCTCTAGACTAATCGTTCGATATATGGCGCAATTCTGATGCTCAAGAACTTCGGTCTTTGGTGACACTGACTGACATACATCTTTGAAACTGCTAAGCGGTGTGACAACGTTTTGCTATACTGCAAAACTGTGTGCTACTTTGCAGGCTTCAACCATGAATTTTATTAGGAGAAGACATGCTAACTAAACTTCTTGTTTCTGCATTTTTCTTGATTATGCCTGCGTTCAGTTTTGCTCAAACAGCTGAGCGCAGCGTGACCATCGAAGCCGATGCGACAGTTAAGTCGGTTGACCCGGACACTCGGCTTATAGTGCTGCAAAACTCAGAGACAGGCGAAGAAGAGACCATTGTTGCAGGAGCGGAAGTCGTAAACTTCGACCAAATTGAAGAAGGCGACAAGGTCAAAGCGGTTTACACACTGGGGGTAGCTGCAAACATGGCATTCCCTGGCGAGGTCGACAGTATGGTTGAATTGGAAGGCCGGGCGGCAGAGGGATCAACACCGGGCGTAGCCGCTGGAACGATGGTCACGTTAATTCTGACTTTTGTTTCCTTCGACGCCGCGAATTCAATAGCCACTGTGACGGACAGCAGCGGCACAGAACAAATGATCGAGGTTGAAACAGAAGTTGGTCGTGAGTTTGTTGAGCAACTTAGCCAGGGAGACAGAGTAGCTCTGAGCTTCACGGAAGGTCTTGCTGTGGGAATTGTCGAAGAATAGGTGTCCGCAGCGCAGCCTCATCAGGCGTACGTCTTGAGATTGTTATATCGCCACCGTTGGAACAACTTGTCCAACCGCTTCAAGCGCCCCAACGAAGCCCACAGTTTTATCGTTGTGGCCGTTGTGGGGGCACGTTTGGTACAGTCGTTCCATGCGGAAATATGCAAAACAAGAATTCGTGTGGACAACAAATAACTTCGCCGCATTGCCGAAATTGACCTATTAACCAATTATGCCGCCTCTGCGGCGATTTCGACTGGTAACTGTGTCTTCGCGACCCGTTTTGTCAGTGTGTACATGTGGCGCAACTGCTCAATAAAAGTCATCAGTAGTCGAACACGCTCCAAGTACCGGGGTTCGTCGATGTTTAGTCGCTTGGCGTGCCTTTCGAATAGCTGGTCGGAAAGGGTTCTAATATCGTCTTTGAGCAAGAGCACTTCTTGGGCAGAGCGTTCGTCACTATTCCCCACAGCCTGGACTGCGAGTTCAAGACTTTCTCTCACACAAGTCCAAAGACCCTGCACCATATCTCGCGTTGTTTCACTACTTTCGGAAAAATCGCCATCGATGAAGATTTTGAGCAACCCAACCATATCCGCCTCAACGATGTCAGCTGCGCTCTCGATATTCATAATCGCGGCGACAAGTTGCTGATGGGTATCGCTCTCGCTTTCCGTGAGTGAATTTTGTCGTATTCGACCAAGATACTTCATGATTTCTGAACTTAGAATGTCCACTTCGTCGTCACGCTTTGCGACCGCATCCAACGCTCCTCTTTCGTAGCGTTGAGCCCCTTCACCCAACGCGTCCATCATTTCCAAGGCGATATGTCCGGCCCGCTCAATCTCTCTTCTGGCGTTTTCAAGTGCGATCGTGGGCGCTTCCAGCGCCGCGTCATCGAGGAATTCGGACTTAATGATTTTATCCATTGGCTCAGGTCGATCTGGGACCAGTCTTTCCGCGAGGCGCGCGAAGGCCGTTGTGAAACCAATAAATATCATAGTGTTGAGGACATTGAACATGGTGTTGGCATTTGCGATCTGCCGAGGAACCTCCGCCGCAAGTTTGTCTTTTCCAACCAGACCTTCCGCAGCGGCGGGCGAAACACTTACGGCTATGTCCGCAAGAATGCTCAGAAACGGAAGCCAAATTATGACGCCTGCAATATTGAACAAGACATGGACAACAGATGCGCGAACCGCTTCGACTGGCTTGCCAAGTGCCGCAAGCAAAGCGGTGACACAGGTCCCGATATTGGCTCCTAAGGCCAAAACTATCCCGGCCTGAAGAGACAGCAAACCTTCGCTTGCCATCGCAATTGCAATACCAACAGTGGCAGCGGAGGATTGAACCAACCCAGTGAATAGTGCTCCCGCCAGAATGCCAAAAAGCGGACGTTCCATGCTAGCAAGGATTTCCAGAAAGGGTTCATAGCTGCGCAAAGGCTTCATACCCTCACTCATCAGACCCATTCCGTAGAACACCAAACCGAGGCCCATTATCATCATACCCATGTATTTGGGGCGCTCATTTTTGCTGCCAAAAGTCATAAAAAAACCTAGTGCAACTGCAATAAGGGAATACGTAGAGAGGTTGAAAGCCAGCAGCTGCGCCGTGACAGTGCTGCCGATATTTGCTCCCATGATTACGCCGACGGATTGCGCCAATGTCATGACACCGGCGGTAACAAACCCCACGACCAACACTGTCGTAACAGAAGAAGAATTCAGTACACCGGTAACAAATGCACCGGTGGCGGCGCCCGTGAATCGATTCACTGTCAACTTCTGAAGAACATCGCGCAGGGTGTTTCCTGCGGCCTTTTTCAAGCCCTCAGACAAAAGATCCAATCCAGCTAAAAAGAGCGCCAAGCCGCCAAAAAGTCCCATCCCCAATTGGAGCCAATCTACTTGCTGCTCTGTTGTTTCTGTGGGCTGTGCATAGGCTGCATTGAAACTCAAGAAAGCGAAACTGATAAAAAGATATGGCAGCAAACGAACTATCGTTTTCGGCATGGGTCACCCTCCCGTTTTCATCCGAACTGCATAGACAGGATTTAAAGTTAGCAAACTGAAGCTGGATACCTTTCTCGCCTGCTTTCCGAATCCATAAACAACAGATTGGTCCTTGGTAGATAAAGTTGCAGGAATTCGGTCAGATTCCGAATAAACGTCGGCAGTCTGACGCAATATGCGTTTTGGACCTACTTTGTTCCAGACACGTCGACGGATTAAGTAATTTCCGCGCATTGCGAACAGCTTAGCAGACCTTCAAGCGAAGCAGAATCGCGCGGCATCAAGGGAACGAAGAGTTTGTGAAGAAAGTTCAACAGAACACATTTGCTTATTCAGCGGGGATGTATGGATCCTTAGTGCCAGGCTTAATTGGAGGCTCTTTTTGAAGTGAGATTGCGTGCTGAGTAAGTTGTTTCAGAGCTGCCTGCGGTACCCAAGTCTCAGGAAACAAGACATTCTGTGTCTCACCGGGGTCTTTATAGAGATTGTAGATCCGCGGCACGCCGTAACTTACGGTACCTGTCAGAATGTTCTGCTGCTCTTTGAGGTGTACTTTCCAGTTCCGCCATTTCACGCCCCAAACGTCGTTACCCATATAAACAATTACGCCTTCCCGATTTGATTTCTCCTTATTTCCAAGGAAAAACTCGGTCTGGTCGATACCATCTATTATCCGGTCGTCTGGAACTGAGCCGCTCGCTATATTGGCGAATGTGGGGAATAAATCCATTTCATGAATAATTTCGTCACTGGTTACACCAGCCGGAATTTTGCCTGGCCAACGCACTGCGAACGGCACTCTCAAGCTGCCCTCGAACCCGGTGAATAGCGAGCCGCGCCAAGGACCTGCATTGCCCGGTATGAAATATTCAACGGAGGGAGTATTTGATCCTTCAGGCAAGATTTCAGGACCATTGTCGGCCGTGAAAATAAAGATCGTGTTGTCTCGTATTCCGAGATCGTCAATCGCGTCTAATAGCATACCATTGTAAGCATCGATCTGTGCCAGCACATCTGCAAATCTACCGTTGCCGGTAGAGCCCGCAAAATCCGGATGGGGAATGAGGGGGTAGTGTGTCATTGTGTAAGGCAGGTAGAGGAAAAAAGGCGTTTCAGATGCGGCGTGACGAGCCATAAAGTCGATCGCGCGCCTAGTTAACTCACCGTCGATCAATGCCCGCTGCTCAAGATCATAGTCCAAAACCTGCTGCGGTGTTGAACCTCGAATGCCTTCATAAATGTGGGTTCCGGCAACACCGCTTTCGGAAAACCCATCAAGGATGGACCAAGGTGTTTCGTCGCTTGAGTTTGGGATTCCGTACCACTCCTCAAAACCCTGATCAGTAGGAAATCGACCTTCTGTATGACCAAGGTGCCACTTGCCGAACATGCCAGTTGCATACCCCGCATCAGACAGCATTTCGGCCATGGTAACTTCCCACTGCACCAAGCCATATACGCCCCCTCCTAAAGGGATTGTACCATTGCCGGTCCGAACAGCGTAGCGACCGGTCATTATCGCTGCGCGTGATGGTGTGCATTGAGACTCGACGTTGAAGTTTGTGAGTCTCAAACCTTCAGCAGCCAATTGGTCTAGACGTGGAGTCGCTGCACCACGCGTTATTCCGCCGCCATTAAATCCAGGCTCGCCCCAACCGAAGTTGTCCATGAACACCAAAACAATGTTGGGTTTCTCGGACGCGTAAGCCGCCGTGCCGAACAGAGTCGTGACTGCAACTGCAAATGCTATGAATGTTCGACCCATCATCTTGCTCTCCAAAACGAAATTTGAGTAATGCAGGGGCTCAGGATCAGAATATATATTTGACCCCGCCCTCGAAGTTCCAATCCAGTGGTTCGTCTGGTCCCAAGCCGACACCAGGGCGGCCGTAAAGAGTGACGCCGGATTTCCACGTGTATCCAACCTCCGCATCGAAAACACCGCCCTGGGTATCGTTTTCCCAATCCACAATGTATTGAGGATTCAAGAGCATATAGAGCTGCTGCTCAGGCCATTGCTTTAGGAAAAAGACATCAAATCGGGTCTCATTGACATCGTCGCCGACGTTTGATCCCACATTAAAAGCATGCTGTATGCCGGGGAAGAGCCCGGAACTCTTAATGCCGAACGGATTGAAGAACGCGTAAAATAACTGCGGACCCAATACAACGTCATCGTCGCCGAGGATGTCCTCTGACGCGGTGGGCAACCATACCTCTAATCCGTATGCGAAAGCTTGCCGAGTCTCGGGATTCAGATAGGGAACGGTCAAGACGCGAAAGTTGATATCCCCAAGGCCCGCCTCATCAAAAAAAAAGCCGGGGCCAGTAACATCAACTGATCGATGAGGAATTTTTATCCGAAACTGCCATTTACCTTTGGCGAACGGCGTTCGGTATTCAAACGTAGTAACGTTTCCCGTGTTTCCGCCTCCTAAATCTTGATATTCATGATAAAGGCGGACGTCTTTCTGAAAATTAATCGGGTTTGTTCCGGTTTTGTCATCTTTAGAACGGAATTTTTCGTCGGAAGCTTGTTCTGCTTCTGAAGCTTCTTGTGCCAGAGCAGGATTGATTGTCTGCAATGCGGTTAGGCAAACAGAAAACGCTAGGGACAAAAAATAATATTTCATGACGCACTCCGAATTCCATTGGGTTCGCCACTTTCTGAAGTGGCGATCAGGAAGACTTGTAGCGGTTACGCTACTATCCTTGGTCTTAGGAAGTCGTTGCCATTTCACGACAAAATTTGCGGCACTACCAATGCAGCTTTCGCGGTTTCACATGCTAAAGTGAAGAAAACTGGCCACGCAAATTGAATATTGAGTCAAACTCTGTGGAAAGGACTACAGGCATACTCAGAAGTGAAAATGAGAAAGCTAGCGAAACAGCTTATTGAACCGCGGCAATTGGGGATCATCTTCGCGGTTCTTGGATAAGCAGAGACGGAAGGCTCACAGCCTCGCTGCCTGCGACCTCTCCGAGAGAATTAGTCTCCTTCAAGCCTCGGCCAATAAGTTGAACAACCTTAGGCGACTCAGCAAATTTTCCGTGGCTCTTCGTTCCAACGTCGTCGACTTCGCTGAGATCAATTACTGAAACACCAAGGTCTTCCAATTGCTCAATGTTTGCTTGCCCAAGTCGTGTTTGTCGTCCAGCAATTAAGCTTGAAAGCTTCAACGCGTAGTCGGCCTTCGAAGTAAGGATGTATACGTCATCTACGACTTCGGGGATCAATTGCAATTGAGCACGAAACAGGTCGAGATCGATGTCCGGTGAAGCCAGAATAATGTTCTTCAGTCGGTTCTTACGATCAAAATGGCCAGTTGTCGTTGCGTAGACAATGCCTTCCATTATGGCAAAGCTGCCCATGGACCATGCTAAGATATCAACCCTGTTCGCATTGCTGCGCGTCAGCAAATCTGCGGCAGTCACCATTTGAACTCTAGATTGAAGTGCACTGTTAAGGTCGTAAACATATCGTGTGGCGCTAGCGTAAGATGCCCAGGAAAAAAGTACCGGAACGCCTTCGAAACCTGAGTCTTGCACGAATTGGGTTAACCTAAGTGTCGCGTCGCTCAGGGTCATATTATACCCGTGTACGAAACCTAAGATCGTTCGATCTTCTGGAGATCTTCTTTCCAATTCTCTATTCATACTTGATAGGAACTTACCGTCGGTTTCATACACCACAGGTTCAATTACAGTGAAGTTCTTGCGCGGGTCTGGTGGATTTGTTTTCGATCTCTCTATCTTTGAGGTCGTGTGGTTAGGGGGCACGGTTACAACGACTGACGAAAGGCCGAGTTGCCCTGATCGTTGACGAGAATATAGTTCAGCTTCAACGCCACTTCGAGCTCTGGATGTCATGATGAAAACTTTATGGCTTGTTATACCCGGCACCTGGGATGGCGACACATCCGGATTTTCAATGCCAATAAGATCCGGCGGACGCGTACAACTTAGTAGTGCAAGGCACAAAACTAGGGAGAACAATGCTTGCCGAAGTATGCCCATCAAAAAGCGCGCTCCCTGTTAGTAAATGAGACCTCCACATTCGGTCAGGAAAGTTCCGCAAGATTTTGCAAGCTGGGTCTACATCAATCGTGCTGACGCGGTTATTTCAGATCTGTATTTGCTTGGTGAAACTTCGAATACTCGTGTAAACGCGCGTGTGAAATGTGAAGTGGCGGAGTAACCAAGCTCGTTGCCAATGATCGCCACTGTCGCCTCACTTCCTCGTAAAAGCTCACATGCCCTTTGCATTCGAACTCGCTCCAATAAATCTCGGAATCCGATACCGTGTGCCTCAAGCCTACGTTGCAAGGTGCGAGGGCCCATTGCCAAAGCGCGGGCGGTTTCCTCAAGACCGCTCTTTCCATCCGGCAAGTGTATCTTGATCAGGTGAGCGACCGACCCAATAAAATCTAGCGGCAAATCTTCACCCAAATGCTTTAGGTCGGCGAGGGAAACCAGTGCATCGCCATTGGAGGCTTGAATGGCCCGTGCTTCTTCGAATTGATCCCGGTCCAAAACGAACGCAAAGCTGTCCGAATAAAAATGCACAGGCGCTTCGAATGTATCTTCATAGTCTTGCTCCCAAGGTCCACTTGAACACGCTAATTTTATGCTCTTCGGGCACCATTCAGGACCAAGATAGGCTCGAATAACGGCCTCAAGAATACGCAGGGTCATATCACCTGCTTGGCGAAAACCAACAATAGACTGGAAAAGGTTCTGATAACCTATAGTGCACTCATTTTCTGAGTACTGTACTGAGATTTCACTCCCACTTTCGTAATACGGTAGCCCGGTTTTAAACTTAGCGATCGCACCTTTCAGCGTTTTTGCGGAAAGGACAAAATCTGCCATTGCACCGTATTCGCTCAGTTCTATTCCTTCAGTAGCCTTAAGGCCAAAAGATCGAATGCCTGTTACTTCAGCGGCGTTTCGGTACAGCCCGATAATGTCTTTCATGGGGATGACAGCGTCACGGTCGTCCAAAATTTCGTAAGGAAGAATCTGCCGATCTAACGTGCGGCGCAGCGCTTCTTCTCCACCCCAAGCTAGAATTAACTCAGGTAGCCCATTTAAATCGCTAACGCGCCCAAACGTCATTTCACTCATAACTAAATATCATGGCTGCGGGAGCCTTATGTCAACTTGGCGTAGATTCAGCGCTTTCCTCTAGCTTCGAGACGGAACGCCGCCGCGCTGTGAGAAAACACGCGGCTTGATGACCATTGCAAAGCAAAGTTTTGCAATCGATCAAGCCATTGCCGGGATTTTGTCGTGAAATGGTAACGCCGTTCCTCAGAAAGATAGAGCAAGCGAAACTTGATCATCATAACATCGGCATGAGGCTACGATCTACCATTCCAGAAGCGGTGGACGGCGACAAAGCGTATTTGCTCAATGGTTGGATTACTCAGTCCAGCCCGAGCGATTGCAATAGGTTTCCTCCGGTTTGAGAGAAACTGGTCGAATGAGACACTTGTGGCTGGCTTGGAAAGCAATCCCAGCAAGTGAGCCTCCTCGCAAGCCAATGCAAAAGCAAGCGACGTTGGAGTAGTTATGTATTTAGGGAAAGAAAAGTGAACGCCCAAATTCTGTCACTACGCGCACTATTTGTTTCTGTTGGTGCGATACAGTTAGCAACAGCAGCCCTGGGAACGCTAGTCGCTCTTCAAATCGCGTCGATTGGAGGAACTCAAGAAGCCGCTTCGATTGTCGCTGCAGCTTATTCGCTTGGGTTTATGGTTGGCTGTTTTTACATCGCTAAGCCGCTAGCTCGGATTGGGCACATCCGGGCCTTCACGGCGGCCGCTGCGATTTGCACGCTTTTCACTCTAATTCTGTCGAGTACCCAAGAACCAGTCATAATGGTGTTTGTTCGGTTCATCACCGGGCTCGCGACGGCAGGTCTATACGCTATCGGCGATGCTTGGATCAATGACACTGCCGGACCTGAAAACCGAGGACGCATACTCGCAGTTTACGCAATCGTTCTCGGCATCGTGTCGGTTCTGAGCCAAGGGATTGTCATTAACCAATCAGCCGAGCTTTCAGAAGCCTTTGTTCTTGTCTCGATGTTCTATTGCTTCGCAATTGTCGTGCTTGCAACAACGCGGACCAATCCTGCGAGTCCCGGAGGAACAGCGAATATTAGGATTAGCGAAGTCTTCAGAGAGTCGCCCACAGCGTTCGTCGGCGCTTTTATAAACGGTCTTCTAGTCACTGTTATGTTAACAGTTGTTCCGTTTCGTGCCAGCGTGCTGGGGCTCGATCCCAGGACAATTGCTATTGGAATTGGATTGGCCTACGCGGGCCGCATTTTTTTCCAGTTCCCGCTCGGAAAAGCCTCTGACGAAATGGACCGTCGGATTTTGATTGCTGGCGTCTCTGTATTAACCGCTATGATACTGTTACTGTTCGTTGTTTTGGGCAAGGGCGACGCCGCGGCTGCCAAGGGCGACTATGGTATAGGGTGGCAGCTTTTTGGGTTTGCTTTGGTTTTCCTCTTGGGTGGCTTGCTTCTCCCAACCTATTCGTTGCTAGTCGCGCATGGAATGGATCGAACTGTGCCGGTCTACGTTCCTTCTGCAGCAGTAACGCTACTCTTCGTTTGGACGCTCGGCGGTGTGACGGGGCCTGTTCTTGCAGCAATTGTGAGTAAGTTATTTGGCGATGGAAACATATTCTTGATGTGCTTGGTCATCGCGCTCACGTTCTCACTGTTTGTCGTTTGGCGTAGGAATCGCCGCGATAGTGTACCGCAAGCTGCTCGAGCTACTCATGTGCCCGGTACCGCGACAAGCGTTGAGATGACGCCTGAGCAAAAGCGAGTACCGGTTTCTGCCACGATTTTGGGGGCAGAAGAGGAACTATGATACTTATTAGCTTCGCGAGCTTCAGCTTTGTTTCGGATAGGCGAGTGTGTCGGGTGCCGCTTGGTATCACATTGCGAAGTAGCCAAGATGAGGCCTTACACCCGCAGATACAAGCATCATCACGCGGTCACAATCCGATAAGAAAATTTTTGAAATGCAATTCACGTTAAGTGTTGGGAACTCATTGAGTGAGGAAAAAATGCGCAATAAAACAAAAGCTTCTGTATTTTATCTGTGCGTAGGTTTATTTGTAGGTTGGATGGTGTATCAACCTACGGCTCAGTCTTTCGCCCAAACCGCAAGCAGGAAATGTCCAGAAAACCCCGACAAATCAGGAACCTTCACATTGGAAGGCCAAAAGAGAGGAATATTCGTCGCTTTTAGACAGGGAGAAGGCGTCCTTACTCTCAACAACGGTCAGCAGGTTGAGTTTACAGTAAGAGGGTTGAAGTTCGGCGAAACGGGATCGAGCACCGTACGAATAAAGGGAGATGTATACGGGCTGCAGTCCTTGGAAGACTTCGTTGGACACTATGAAGGAGTCGCTGGTGGCTTCTTGCCGATGATAGAACGAAAAGACGTACAAGTGGTGAATTCTAACTGTGTGACTCTAGTTGCTAAAGTCGTTGAATCGGGATTGCGCTACTCTCTTGAAGCCGGACAGAGTTTTTTAATTGAATTCCCTGAAGAATGAGAAATGGATTTGAGTACAAATATTTACAATCGTCCTTCGTGAGATGGTCGACTTCCAAACAACAACAATAACAACACTTAAAACCCCCGATTTTTGAAGTCGCTTTCTGAAAACCCCCGCCCCCTCATTATTCGGATATGAATTCTGTCTGGCCAACTGCCCAGCGCTATACGGCTTGCTGGCCTCTGCCGATAAACCATGCCCATGTGTCAGCTTCAGAGCGTGGCGCAAATGTCTGTCCATGGAGTCGGTCTCGACTTTTGGCAGACACCCTGCCGCAACTTCTAAAACATCATTGGCAAACAAGGAGACCATCACATGATGATCGGATATGCTCGCACGTCGACACTGGAACAGAAAGCATCCCTAGAGGCTCAGAGAGAGTCACTGAGGGGCGTTGGGTGCGAGAAGGTGTACGAGGAACAGATAAGCTCTGTGGCCCTCAGAGAGTCCCTCAACGCCGCTATGGAGTTCTGCCGGGAAGGTGACGTTCTGGTAGTGACCAAACTGGACAGACTGGCCCGGTCTGTGAAGCATCTCGGGGAAATTGTGGACGACCTAGAAGCAAGGAATATTGGCCTTTGGGTGCTGAACCTAGGCTTGGATACGTCAAATGCCACCGGGAAACTGATGCTGAATGTTCTGGGTTCCGTGGCTCAGTTTGAACGGGAGATGATGCTGGAACGTCAACGGGAAGGCATCGCCAAGGCAAAGGCCGAAGGCAAGTACAAGGGAAGAAAGCCCACTGCCAGAGCTAAGGCAACGGACATTGAGCAGTTGCTTTCTGAGGGGCTTAGCAAACGGGCGATAGCCAGACACCTGAACATCTCCGAAAGGTCAGTCTATCGAGTCGTGACGTCGCTGTCCTGACACCTCACCACCTCAATCAGATCACTTAAAAAAACAATCGTCGTACGAGCCGCTTTGGATAATTCTGAGCGGCTTTTTTGTACGCCCAGCGCAAGAAAGACCAACTCATGAAACTGTACAAACGCAATGGTTCTTCATTCTGGTGGTATTCGTTCACCGTTGATGGAAAGCAATACCGGGGTTCAACAAAGCGGTTATCCAACGACAAAAAGGGGGCAAAGGCAGTCATGCAGAAAGCCTACCAAGATGCGCTTGACCGAGTTCAGTTTGCAGAGCTGCCTGAAATCAGCCTTGAGGACTGCTTTGAACATGCATTGGTTGATCTGGACAAGGAACAGTCCAGACGCATCTACAGGGCGTCCTATCGTGTCCTTTATGAATACGTTTCGTCAAAGGACATGAACGCTTCTGACTTCACGCAAGACATGCTGGAAGACTTTCTGGACTTTCGTCGTCAACAGGGCCGTAAGGAAAACACTCTGAAAGGTGATATTCGAGCGATCCGTCGTGCGTTCAACAAGCTTGAGCATCGGTACAACTGCCCGAAGCTGAAGTACCCGAGCATCAAAGGCTTTACCAAGACACGGTATCTGTCTGACCGTGAGGAAAAGATCATCTTCGATGTTCTGGCGCAGAACGAAACTATCACGGCACGTAAGGCGGAACAGCTTTGCGTGGTGCTGATTGACACGGGTTTACGCCTGATGGAAGCGGTAACTCTGGAATGGGAATTCATCGACCTGAACAGACGGGAAATCGAAGTCTACCGGACCAAGACCGGAACGGTATCGTTGGTGCCTATCTCGCAAAGGGTTCATGACCTGTTTCGACGGTTGCATAATCAGGACCAGCCTTTCGAGGGCGTAGAGGAAGCAATCAAACTTCTGCGTAAGGTGATCCGTGACAACTGCAACAAGTCGGAGCGGGTTGTCCTGACACGGGGTAGCGCCACGGTGCATAGCCTTCGGGATACTTATGCCAGTCGGATGGTCCAACGTGGCCTTTCGATACAGCAAGTCTCGGTCCTTCTGGGGCATTCAAATATCTCCCAGACCATGAAATACGCTCAACTTGAAAAGGTAGACGTGGTTGCTCAGGCACGTTTGGCGCTCGACGCCTGACGCGCAATCTTAGTACAAAAACCCACACAGTATGTGCGGACAATACTTCTGGGGTAGGAAAATCAGGCTGTAAAGGGCTGAAAAGTAAATGAAAAATGGAGTGGTGGGTGATAACGGATTTGAACCGCTGACATCTTCGATGTGAACGAAGCGCTCTACCACTGAGCTAATCACCCGTAAGGCGGCGTCTTACAGTGAGTCTTGGCCCGCCGCAAGAGCCGGGATTCGTTTTTCTAACCCCGGCACCAAAGTCCCCCCGGAGGCGCGCCCCGAGAGGAAAATGTCCTCATAGACCCGGCAAACCTGGCAGTCTGGACAGAACGCCACGCTGACCGAAGGTGGTGCCGCGCTCGTTGCCAAAGTTCACACGGACGCCGAAGCTGACATATGCTTCGTTTTCGCTACCGGACACCAATGGGGACGAAATATGGGCAACACCGACATTGCCGTAGACTTCGGCATTGTCCGCAGCCGCATAAGAGGCGCCAATGGCAAACAGGTTGTAGTCCAGTGCACCTGCAAAGTTGTCAACGATGTCAAAGCTCGCGTTCAGTTCCCATGCATCAGCCAATTCGGTTTTTGCCGAAATACCAAATAGCGTGCCATCCAGATCCGAGGCATTTGTCAGATCTTGCCGCCCAAGATAACCTTCGATCTCTGCGGGTCCGGCATCAAATCCGGCTTCCAGACCGTAGAATTCGAAATCGGCATCGTCCAGGTCTTCCTGGCCGTAAAACAGGCCGAAAGACGCGTTGTTGGTGGTGTGCCAGTTGCCGTGCAAGGTCCAGTTCGTTGCGGTCTCGCTTAGGTCCTGAAATCGCTGGACGCCAAGATCTAGCTGTGTGCTGAATGCGCGGTTAAATGCCAATTCTCCAGAACCGTTCAGGTTGTAGGCGTCACCGAAGTCGGTGTCTGTGAACGTAGAATAATCCAGATTCAAATATCCGCCGGAAAATTCGACAGCTTGTGCTGCACCAGTCAGGGTTGCTGCTGACAAAGCGCTGCTAATAAACAACTTTTTCACGTTTATGCTCCGTTTTCTTTTCGTTGTGCAATAGGGTCTTCTTGAGACCTTCTGAGCAATTGCGGACTTAATCGGGCTAGAGCGGAAAGTGTATCTGGCACAGTTGAATTAGGTGCGATGTGGCGAAGCTGACACAGTTTTTGGTTGTGGCGAAAACACCTGCTGCTTGATCCACTTGCGTTGTTGGCTGATCTGCTGTCAAGACCGGTGATGACACGTTGATCCGAGATCTTCGGCGAAGGTAAAATTCCCGAATTCGGAAAAAACTTCAAAACGCCGCTTGACGCTGCCCGAGCGGAGCCATAATACACCCCAACGTTCAGCAACGAACGTGCAGCGGGCGGTTGTAGCTCAGTTGGTTAGAGTACCGGCCTGTCACGCCGGGGGTCGCGGGTTCGAGCCCCGTCAACCGCGCCATCGCTGCACTCCTTGGTCCAGGTTAAAGGCCGTAAAAATAGATGCGCGGTTGTAGCTCAGTTGGTTAGAGTACCGGCCTGTCACGCCGGGGGTCGCGGGTTCGAGCCCCGTCAACCGCGCCATTTATTTCTCAAATCTCAGTCAGAACTTTGAACATTCAGCACATTGCGCGCCGACGCACATGTTTTGTCAGGAGTGATCGGCAATAATCCGTAAGTTCACACTTTGTTCTAATTTTTCTGTTGGAGACTCAGTGCTGCTCGCCTATTTCTAGGTCACTTGCGTGTAGGGGGCCAAGAATGGCTGAGCTGAAGAATATCGAGGTGCGCGGCGCGCGCGAACATAACCTCAAAAGCATTGATGTGGATATTCCGCGGGATCAGCTTGTGGTGATCACGGGGCTATCTGGTTCGGGCAAGTCGTCGCTGGCCTTTGATACGATCTATGCCGAGGGTCAGCGTCGCTATGTCGAAAGCCTGTCGGCTTATGCGCGGCAGTTTCTGGACATGATGGAAAAGCCCGATGTGGATCACATCAGTGGGCTGTCTCCGGCGATCTCGATTGAACAGAAGACGACGTCGAAAAACCCGCGCTCGACCGTGGGGACCGTGACCGAGATCTACGACTATCTACGCCTTTTGTTTGCCCGCGCAGGTACGCCCTTTAGCCCCGCCACCGGCCAGCCGATTGAGGCGCAACAGGTGCAGGACATGGTCGACCGGATCATGACGATGGAGGAGGGCACGCGCGGCTACTTGCTGGCCCCCATCGTGCGCGACCGGAAGGGGGAATATAAGAAAGAGTTCCTTGAACTGCGCAAACAAGGTTTTCAGCGTGTCAAAGTGGATGGCGAGTTCTATGAGCTCGATTCCCCGCCCACTTTGGACAAGAAATTCCGCCATGACATCGACGTGGTCGTAGACCGCCTTGTTGTGCGTGAAGGGATGGAGACTCGACTGGCCGACAGCCTGCGCACCGCTTTGGATCTCGCGGATGGCATTGCGATTCTGGAAACCGCCCCGAAGGAGGGCGACCCGGAACGTATCACCTTCAGCGAGAATTTTGCCTGCCCAGTCAGCGGCTTCACCATCCCCGAGATCGAACCGCGCCTGTTTTCTTTCAACGCGCCATTTGGGGCGTGCCCGGATTGCGACGGGTTAGGGGTCGAGCTGTTCTTTGACGAACGCCTCGTGGTGCCGGACCAGACGCTCAAGCTGTATGACGGTGCCTTGGCCCCGTGGCGCAAGGGTAAGTCGCCCTATTTCTTGCAAACCATCGAAGCCATTGCGCGGCATTTTGAGTTCGATAAGAACACCCCGTGGAAAGACCTTCCCGCCAAGGTGCAACAGGTATTCCTGCGCGGCTCTGGTGATGAGGAAATCCAGTTCCGCTATGATGAGGGCGGGCGAGTCTATCAGGTGACACGCAGCTTTGAGGGCGTTATTCCGAATATGGAACGCCGCTATCGCGAAACTGACAGTGCCTGGATTCGGGAAGAATTCGAGCGTTATCAGAACAACCGTCCTTGCGGGGCCTGCGAAGGCTACCGTCTGCGACCCGAAGCTTTGGCAGTCAAGATCGCGGGTCTGCATGTGGGGCAGGTGGTTCAGATGTCGATCCGTGAGGCCTTGGCTTGGGTTGAGGACGCCCCGAACCATCTGAGCGTACAGAAGAATGAGATTGCTCGGGCGATTCTGAAAGAGATTCGCGAGCGCCTCGGATTCCTGAATAATGTGGGTTTGGAATATCTTACGCTGTCTCGTTCTAGTGGCACGTTGTCCGGTGGCGAAAGCCAGCGTATCCGGTTGGCCAGCCAGATTGGGTCGGGCCTGACGGGCGTGTTATATGTGTTGGACGAGCCTTCGATCGGGTTACATCAGCGGGATAATGACCGGCTGCTGGGGACGCTCAAGAATCTGCGCGATCAGGGCAATACGGTGATCGTGGTCGAACATGACGAAGAAGCGATCCGCGAGGCTGATTACGTGTTCGATATTGGCCCCGGTGCCGGTGTGCATGGCGGGCAGGTGGTCAGCCATGGAACGCCAGAGCATATCGCGGCCGATGCGGCCTCGATGACCGGGCAATACCTGTCGGGCACGCGCGAGATTGCTGTGCCCAGTGACCGGCGCAAGGGGAACAAGAAAAAGCTCAAGGTCGTCAAAGCCACCGGGAATAACCTGAAAAACGTCACGGCAGAATTTCCGCTGGGTAAGTTCGTTTGTGTGACCGGTGTATCAGGTGGCGGTAAGTCGACTCTGACGATTGAGACACTGTTCAAAACCGCCTCGATGCGATTGAACGGCGCCCGGCAGACGCCTGCGCCCTGTGAGACGATCAAGGGGCTGGAGCATCTCGACAAGGTCATCGACATTGACCAGCGCCCTATCGGGCGGACTCCGCGTTCGAATCCAGCGACTTACACCGGGGCCTTCACCCCAATCCGCGACTGGTTCGCTGGTCTGCCGGAAGCCAAGGCGCGAGGGTACAAGCCGGGGCGGTTTAGCTTTAATGTCAAGGGTGGCCGGTGCGAGGCGTGTCAGGGTGACGGCGTCATCAAGATCGAGATGCACTTTCTGCCTGACGTCTATGTCACCTGCGAAACCTGCAAGGGTGCGCGCTACAATCGCGAAACATTGGAGATCAAATTCAAGGGCAAGTCCATCGCCGATGTCCTTGATATGACTGTAGAAGACGCGCAGGAGTTCTTTAAGGCCGTGCCTTCAATCCGCGATAAGATGGATGCGCTGGCGCGTGTTGGGCTGGGCTATATCAAGGTTGGGCAGCAGGCCACGACCTTGTCCGGGGGCGAGGCGCAGCGGGTGAAATTGTCTAAGGAATTGTCCAAACGCTCGACTGGGCGGACGCTGTATATTCTGGATGAACCAACGACTGGTCTGCATTTCGAAGACGTGCGCAAGCTGTTGGAAGTGCTCCATGAATTGGTCGATCAGGGCAATACGGTCGTTGTGATCGAGCACAATCTGGATGTGGTAAAAACCGCTGACCATATCATCGACATCGGCCCCGAAGGTGGCGATGGCGGTGGTGAGATCGTCGCCACCGGCACGCCTGAAGATGTGGCCGCCGTCGAGCGCAGCCATACTGGGCGATACCTGAATCAGATGCTGAACTCTGAACAGGTCGCGGCGGAATAGCGTCAATACTGCGCGTATCGCAGCATATGCCAGTGGCGCAGTAATGGTGGGAAGAAAAGAAACACAAAGCCGAAATTCACATAGGCAAACACCATCATCGGCAGCCACATGGCGACGCCAATCAGTCCGACAAATCCGGCAATGCGGGTCGCTGTTACGGGTTTCACCATGCGGTTCAGCATTGCGTGGAACAGCCGTCCACCATCCAGCGGCATCAATGGCAGCATGTTGAAAATCGCCAGCCACAGGTTCAATTGTGCGGTCACGACCAAAACCCAACCCAGCGCGGGAGAGGAAACGAAGGGCTCGACCAGTGAACACACCGCCCAAAGGGTCAGGTTCACTATTGGCCCCATGGCCACGATCAACTCATCTTCGTATGACGAGGTCGAGCGGCGATGTTCGCAAAATCCGCCACCGCAATAAAGGACGACGCGGTTGACGGGGACGCCCTGGATCAAACAACCCCAAGCGTGCCCGAGTTCGTGCAGCAGGATCGAGCCCAGCAAAATACCCACGAATCCAAGCGCATAGGGCAGGGTCCCGGGGTCGAAGCTGAATCCGACGATGATCAGAACCAGTAAAATCAGGCTCTGGTTCAATTGAATGGGTACGTTCCACGGGCCGCGGAACTCAAAAATCGCACCGTCACTATACATATTCAATCCTCGCAATAACGAGAATCGTGATGACGCAGAATTGCGTCAAAAATTGGGTGCTATCGTTGAGGTTGTGTGACCTAGTTCAGAATGTCGACGACCGCGCCGATCAGGTTCAGCACTTTGCGCGTTTCGGGGTCGACCCGGTAAACGTAATCGCCAGCTCGGATATACGAACCGCGATCTAGACCATAACGGTAAGGGTCATTGATCCAGCGGTAGTCGTTATTGATGAACTCGCCGTTGCGATACAGTTTTTTGGCCTGGCCAGGCGGAACGCAAGGTACGTTTTTCTTGGCCAGACCCGGTGGGCAATGGCCACCCTTGTTCTTGACCTGAATCACAGGTTGCGAAGGGATGCGAAAAACGTTGTCCGTAGTCTTGCCGTTGCCTTTACCATTGCCTGCCATCACCGCCGCAGGAGCGGCCACCAGAGTGGAAACTGTTAACAAAACTGCCAAAACGCGTGACATCGTGATCTCCGACACAAAACTGCTCTGACTCGATAGATGGCGGTCCGAAGGTCGGCGGTCAACCCCGCGGGCAGATACCCGCCCACGGGATAATATCATCCGCGTCCGCGTTTTTCGAACCGGGGCAGCATGGCAGAAAAGTCCTTGCCCAGCCCGTTCTCGGCCTCGACAAACTGCTCATAAAGCGCAGTGGCCGCCTGTCCCATCGGAGTATCAGCATCCGAGCTTTCGGCCGCTTGCTGGCTGAGGCGCAGGTCCTTGAGCATCAGTTCCGCCGCAAAGCCCGGTTGGTAATCGTTGTCCGCCGGGCTGGCAGGTCCTACACCGGGCGCGGGGCAATAAGCGTTCATCGTCCAACTATAGCCCGAGGACGTGCTGACCACGTCGAACATCTTTTGCCGGTCCAGACCCAGCTTGTCAGCCAGCGCAAACGCCTCGCAGGTGGCGATCATAGTGACGCCGAGGATCATGTTGTTGCAGATCTTGGCGGCCTGACCGGCACCAGAGCCACCGCAATGCACGGCCTTTTGCCCCATGATGTCGAACAGTGGGGCGGCCTTGGCGAAGGCCTCCTCAATGCCACCTGCCATAAAGGTCAGGGTTCCGGCGGCGGCACCGCCAATCCCTCCGGACACGGGTGCATCCACGGCCAAGACGCCAACTTGAGCGGCTTGGTCTGCGACTGCGCGGGCACTGTCCACATCTACGGTCGAGCAATCCACCCAGACCGCGCCCGAATCCATTGCGGGCAAGATCTGGTCAGCGACAGCACGCAGTATCTGGCCGTTGGGCAGCATGGTGATGACGATCTCGGCACCGACGGCGGCTTCAGCCCCCGAAGCGGCCATAACTACGCCTGGAACGTCTACGTCTGCCATGTCAAAGCCTGCAACCTCGTGCCCGGCCTTGGACAAATTGGCAGCCATCGGATTGCCCATATTCCCAAGGCCGATAAACCCGATCTTCATTCCTCAATCCTCCTCGAATGTCAGCGTATTGCTGCCCAGCGGTTGTAGCATCCGCGACACTTCGACAATGGGGACAGTCCGGTCTTGGTGCTTCCAGCGGGGTGTGCGGTCCTTGTCGATAATCTGTGCGCGGATACCTTCCAGAAAATCTCCGTGCTCGCTTGCGCGGTAGGTAAAGCGGAATTCATGTTCCAGCGCTTTCCGAATGGTCAGGTTAGGCCCGCGCAGCCGGTGCAGCATTTCGATACAGCAGGCCATGGAAAGGGGCGAACCTCGGTTCACCATTTTCAATGCGCACGCCGCAAAATCCGTGTCTGACGCGGTCAGGGTGTTGAGGATGTCCTGCAACCCTTCACCATCAAAAAGCATGTTGATCTGGTCTTGCAGCGCGGCCAGTTTGCCGTCAGGGGCGTCTTGGGCATGGGCGGCCAGCAGGCTTGCGTCGCCCGAGGCTTCGAGCATGTCGATCAGGTCAGCCCATTGCGCGGTCGGGATGTAGTGATCGGCGAATCCAGCGAAAATCGCGTCGGCGGGACCCATACGGTGGCCGGCTATGCCCAGATATTCGCCCACCCGACCGGGGGCCAGCGCAAGCATTAGCGAACTGCCCACATCCGGCACCAGACCGATGCCGCATTCGGGCAGGGCGATCTGGCTGCTTTCGCCCACGACGCGATGACTGCCGTGACATCCGATCCCAACGCCGCCGCCCATGGTAAATCCTTGCAGGAAACTGACGACCGGTTTGGGGTATTCGAAGATCAGCGCATTCAGGCGGTATTCATCCCGCCAGAACGTCTGACCATATGCGAAATCGCCCTTGGTGCCGGTTTCGTAAAGCTCGGCAATGTCGCCTCCGGCGCAAAAGGCTTTGTCGCCCTCGGCGTCAAAGATGATCAGATCCACCGCATCATCCTCGCGCCAGTTGCGGAGCGCCGCGTCGATGGCCATGCACATGTCATAGCTGAGCGCGTTCAGGGCCTTGGGCCTGGTCAGAGTGATCCGTCCGGCGCGGCCCGCTGTTCGAATGTCGATATCAGCCATAGCGCCCTCAGCGATTGGCCAGCATCTGGCGCGACACGATCACGCGCATAATTTCATTCGTTCCTTCCAGGATTTGATGCACGCGCAAGTCGCGGACCAGTTTCTCGATACCGTAGTCTGCAAGGTAGCCATAGCCGCCATGCAGTTGCAGGCACTGATCCACCACTTTCGATCCGGTCTCGGTCACGAATTTCTTGGCCATGGCGCAGAACTTGGTCGCATCGGGCGCGCCCTGATCCAGTTTCCACGCAGCTTGGCGCAAAAATGTGCGCGCGGCCTGCAACTCGATCTCCATATCGGCCAGACGGAATTGCAGCGCCTGAAACTGGTCGATGGACTGACCGAAGGCCTGCCGCTCGGACATATATTGCAACGTCATATTCAGCCCCGTTTGCGCGGCCCCTAACGAGCATGAGGCGATGTTAAGCCGTCCGCCATCTAGGCCCATCATCGCGTATTTGAACCCGTCGCCTTCGACACCAACAAGGTTTTCGGCCGGGATTTTGCAATCGTCGAACTGCACCTGCGCCGTGGGTTGGCTTTTCCATCCCATCTTCTGCTCCAAAGCGCCGAAGGACAGGCCGGGGGCGCCGTCTTCGACATAGACCGTTGAAATCCCCTTGGGACCGTCCTGTCCCGTGCGCACCATGCAGACATAGGCGTCGGAATAACCACCTCCTGAGATGAACGCCTTGGTCCCGTTCAGCAGGTATCCTTCATTGCTGCGGTCCGCGCGGGTTTTCAGCGCAGCAGCATCCGAGCCCGAGCCCGGTTCGGTCAGGCAATAGCTGAGAACGGTATTCAGGCTGAGAACATCGGGCATGATACGTGCTTTAAGCGCATCCCCGGCGAAACTGTCCAACATCTTCGCGCACATGTTGTGAATCGAAAGAAACGCCGCGACGGACGGGCAGGCCATCGACAACGCCTCGAACACCATTGTGGCATCCAGACGCGACAGGCCCGAACCTCCACTGTCTTCAGAGACGTAGAGGCCGCCGAATCCAAGCTCTCCGACACGTGGCCACAGGTCTTTGGGGATGGTCCCTTCAGCCTCCCACTGTCGAGCATAGGGGGCTATGTTCTTCTGCCCGAACTCATATGCCATGTCGAAGATCGCAGTCTGCTCTTCGGTCAAAGCGAAATCCATGGCTTCCCTCCCACGCCGACGGATGAATTGAACGAGTGTTTATTTCCCAATCCTTACAGAAATTTTTCACGGCCAGCAATTCCCAGCATCTGTCTATTGGGGATTAAAGGTCGTGGTGAAATTCCTCGATCAGGTGTTGGACAACCGCTTTTCCCGGATCTTCGCCACGGGCGGATGCCTCGGCATAAACGCGTCGCTGACGTGTGGCCGATGTTCCGTTCTGCGCGATTTGTTGCAACCGCGCCAGTTCGGTCATTGTACCAAGTGCCTCGGTGTCTTCGGCCAGTAGTCCCATCAGTTCGCCCATCAGTTCGGGCATGGGCTTGATCGAGCGGTCGCCAAAGTCGATCATGCCCTCGCCGACGCCATAGCGCTGTGCGCGCCAACGGTTTTCTCCGATCAGGAACTGGTCATAGTTGCGCCAACGCAGGTTTCGCGCTTTCAGGCGGCACAGCATTCGGGTCAGGGCCTGTACCATCGCCGCAAGAGACAGCGCGTGTTCAAGCCTCGGTTGCACATCCATGATCCGCGTCTCAAGCGTGGGGAAGCGGTGCGACGGCCTAAGGTCCCACCAGATTTTCGACGTATCCTCGATCACGCCAAGCTCTACCAGAATGCCGGTGGTGCGCTCATATTCGTCCCAACTGGCCAAGGCTGGGGGCAACCCGGTGCGTGGAAGGTTGTCAAAGACCGTCAAACGGTACGAGGACAGCCCCGTATCCTCACCGTTCCAATAGGGGGATGAGGTGGACAAGGCCAGCAGATGAGGCAGGAAGTAGGCCAGTTGCGGCATCAGATCAGCACGCAGGGCAGGGTCTTGAACCCCGATATGGACATGCATCCCACAGATCAGCATTCGCCTCGCCACGCCGCCCAAGGCATGTTGCAGCGCGTCATAGCGTTCCTTGCGCGTGTGGTGCTGCTTCTTCCAGTCGGCAAACGGATGGCACGACACCGCAATTGGTGCGAGGTTGTAGTCTGCCGCGCGTTTGGCCACGCAGGACCGTAGGCGTTTCAGGTCCTCTCGTGCGGCGGCGATAGTGGCATGGGGGCGGGTGCCGACCTCGATCTGACATTGCAGGAATTCCGGGCTGACCTGGCCTTGGAAGTCGGTCTGGCAAGCTTCCATCAACGCCTCGGGCGCTTCGGCAAGTTCGCATGTGTCGCGGTTGACCAGAAGATACTCTTCCTCGATACCCAGCGTGTATTCTTGCTGCATGGTCGCCCTCGTCGGTTATTCCAAACAGTGAATACGGAAATGATCGTCTTGCCAAGTGTTTGGCTTGCGAAGCCCCCGGCGCCGGCGATAAGAACCCTTCAGTCAACAGTCCAAACCCCGGAGCGTTCGCGTGAAACCCAGGAAATTCCGAAAAATCAACGACGCCCTTGAGGAACTTGGGGTTAAACTTATCGACAAAGCCCCCGAAAATGACGAACGCGCCCGCCTTGAAGCGTTTGAGAGGGCAGGAGGCTTGACTCGACCCGCCTATGCCTTGTCGCCGGGGATGAAGGAGTTCGATATCGCGCCGCTAGCGGCCGAATATGGCGAACATGCCGATGCGCTGGCCGCGATGAAGGACCCGGCGCGCAGTCAAACCGGCTATCGGATTGGCAATGGCTATTATGATAGCCCCGATGCCGATGCCTTGTACCTGATGATCCGTCGGTTCAAACCTCGAAGGGTGATTGAGGTCGGCTGCGGCAACTCAACGCGCGTGACCCGGCAAGCGATCATCGACGGCGGGCTCAGGACGCAGATCACCGCGATTGACCCCTATCCGCGTGCAGACATCGCCCATGTGGTGGATCATTTCGAACAGAAACGGCTGGAAGAGGTCGACCCCGCGCTGTTCGATCAGTTGGAGGCGGGTGACATCCTGTTCATCGATTCCAGCCACGTTGTACGCATGAGCAATGACGTCGCACACCTGTTCTGTCGCATCATTCCGGCATTGAAACCTGGTGTCGTCATCCATGTGCACGATGCTTTTTTGCCCTACGAATATCCCAAGCGATTCTTCTATGACTGCCCCGGTTGGGGCGAGCAGTACATGCTGCATGCTTTGCTGCAATCTGGCGCGTTTTCAATGCTTTGGCCGGGGTATTACCTGCAACAGGATCGCCCCGATGCGGTCGAGGCTTTGCCGTTCCTGGGCGATGGTCGTGCGCAAAGTATCTGGGTGCAGATCAAAGAAAATTGAACTCAAAGTGATCCGCTGTGGCTGAGGCCCCGTACCCCTTTTCATAACACGCTGGAGAGGAGATACAGCCATGTTCCGCCAAACACTGATGGGTGCCGCAGCCGCACTTGCCCTGACACTGCCGGTCAAGGCGCAAGCCGCCGACATCGTGGACACCGCCGTTTCGGCCGGGTCGTTCGAAACGCTTGTTGCCGCTGTTCAGGCTGCCGGACTGGTCGACACGTTGAAAGGTGACGGCCCGTTCACCGTATTCGCCCCCACAGATGAGGCATTTGCCGCCTTGCCCGAAGGCACAGTAGAAACGCTTCTGCTGCCCGAGAATAAGGATCAACTGGTCGAAATTCTTACCTATCACGTGGTCCCGGCAAAGGTTATGTCCGGTGACATTGCTGGTAAGCGTGCAAAGGTTCTGACGGTCCAAGGTGATCGACTGAGCGTCAACGCCAAGCGCGGGGTTAAAGTCAACGACGCCGAAGTCATTCAGGCTGACATTGAAACCAGCAACGGTGTGATCCACGTTGTCGACGCAGTCATCCTGCCGGAATAACGCGCTGTAAAGTCATGAAAAAACCCCGGTCCTTGCGGCCGGGGTTTTGTGTTTCAAACCAGTCGAACTTGGGTTCCGACCTGGACGAGGGGATAGAGCTCCTCGACATGCTGATTGTAGAGCCCGATACAGCCGGACGAGCTTTGACGTCCAATCTTTCGGGTATCATGGGTACCGTGGACCAGATAGGCAGGCCAGCCAAGATACATAGCCCGCGTGCCCAGCGGATTGCCCGGCTCACCGCCTTCCATGCGGATCGGCAGATCAGGATCACGCTCGCGCATCGACGCGGTCGGTGTCCAGCTTGGGTTTTCGCGTTTGCGTACAACCTCGGTATAGCCGCGTTTTGTCAGCTCTTCGCTCATGGGGACTGAGCTGGGATACAGTTTGTAGGTCCCGTCTGGACCCCAGTAATGCACCGCGCGGCTGGTGATGTCGGCCAACAGGGCACCCACACCCAGCTCATCAAAATGGTCCTGCCAGTTCTGCTGCGAGAAGGACGAAACGTTACGGCGCACCGGAAGCTGCGTGCTGATCGCGTCTTCGTTCTGCGGGAATGCGTCAGAGCTTTGGGCGCGCACAAGGGCAGGGGTGGCCAACAGGGACGCTGCCCCCAACAAGGCAGAGCGACGGGTCAAGCGGGAATTGGACAATTTGGCCTCCGGTTCAGGAACTGCTCGGTCTGTATTTTGTCGATAAAATATTGGCGATCGATGCACATTTCCAGACATCTTGGCCTGAATTTATCGTGAAATCGGCGCTTCGGCCTGAATTCGGCAGACCGTTGCCGAAAAAAACCGGCCCCCGAAGGGGCCGATTCAAAAACTACGTGCCATTTAGTCCATGGCTTTGAAGTTAAATTCGCCGCCTTCTTTGATGCCAGATGGCCAGCGCGCCGTGACCGTTTTTGTCCGGGTGTAGAATTTGAAACTGTCCGGGCCGTGCTGGTTCAGATCGCCAAACATGGATTTCTTCCAACCGCCAAAGGTGTGATAGGCCAGCGGAACCGGGATCGGAACGTTAACGCCGACCATACCGATGTTCACACGGCTGGCGAAGTCACGCGCGGTGTCACCGTCACGGGTGAAGATCGCGGTGCCGTTGCCATATTCATGGTCCATCGCCAGTTTCAGCGCTTCTTCATAAGATCCCGCGCGGACAGTCGACAGGACCGGACCAAAGATCTCTTGCTTGTAGATGTCCATATCCGGGGTCACGCGGTCGAACAGGTGTGGGCCGACAAAGAAGCCGTCCTCATAGCCCTGTAGGCTGAAGTCGCGGTTGTCGACGACCAGTTCTGCGCCTTGTTCGATGCCCGAGTTGATCAGGCCAAGGATACGCTCTTTCGCAGCTCCGGTGACGACGGGGCCCATGTCCACGTCATCGCCTGCGGTATAGGGGCCGACCTTCAGCTTTTCGATGCGCGGCACCAGCTTTTCGATCAGCGCATCGGCGGTTTCCTCACCCACAGGAACGGCGACCGAAACCGCCATGCAGCGTTCGCCAGCCGCACCAAACCCGGCACCGACCAGCGCGTCTGCGGCCTGATCCATATCCGCGTCGGGCATGACGATCATATGGTTCTTGGCGCCGCCAAAGCACTGTGCACGTTTGCCATTCGCCGTGGCGCGGGAATAGATGTACTGCGCAATCGGGGTCGAACCCACGAAAGAGACGCCCTGAATGATCTCGCTGTCCAGCAGGGTATCCACGGCCTCTTTATCGCCATTGACCACCTGGAACACGCCTTTGGGCAGACCGGCTTCGACGAACAATTCCGCCAGCATTAGCGGGACCGAGGGGTCACGTTCGGACGGTTTCAGAACCACGGCATTGCCGCAGGCCAGTGCCGGGCCCACGTGCCACAGCGGCATCATGGCGGGGAAATTGAACGGCATGATCGAGGCCACAACGCCCAGCGGCTGGCGCATGGAATACATGTCGATGCCGGGGCCTGCACTGTCGGTGTATTCGCCCTTCAGCATCTGTGGTGCGCCGATGCAATATTCGATCACTTCCAAACCACGCTGAAGGTCGCCTTTGGCGTCAGGGATGGTCTTACCGTGCTCGCGGCTGAGCGCCTCGGCCAGCTTGTCCATGTCGCGGTTCATCAGGCCAACCATGGCCATCATCACCCGCGCGCGTTTCTGCGGGTTAGTGGCTCCCCACGCGGGTTGCGCAGCGGCGGCGCTTTCGATGGCAGCCGTGGTCTCGGCCACGCTGGCCATCGGGCATTTGTACTGAACTTCACCCGTAGCCGGGTTGAAGACGTCGTCAAAGCGACCAGACGTGCCGGACACGTTCTCGCCGTTGATGAAATGGGACAGTTCGGACATTGCGAATTCCTCCGTTATCTTTGCGCGCACAATAGGCTTGCAAAAATCGCGTGAACAGAGGCAATGTCTCAAATATGTTTTGCAAAAATGCAAAGAGTATGCGGTGACACCGAATTGGGATGATATGCGGGTGTTTCTGGCGGTTGCGCGCGAAGAAAGCCTGTCCGCCGCGGGTCGGCAACTTAAGATCGACCCCGCGACAGTGGGCAGACGGATTGCTCGGCTTGAGGCTTCGCTGAACGCGCCTTTGTTCACCAAATCTCAGCAAGGCTATGTTCTGACCTCAGCCGGAGAACGCCTGATGGATCACGGGTTAAAAGCGGAAGAGGCGATGCGCGCTGCAGCCGGGGCTATGGCGGGGTCGTCCAAAACGCTAAGTGGACAGATCAGGATCGGGGCCCCCGATGGTTGCGCCAACTATCTGCTGCCACAGGTTTGCGCGCAAATATGCGATGCCAATCCCGATCTGGATATCCAGATCCTCGCCTTGCCCCGTGTCATCAACCTGTCCCGACGCGAGGCGGATATGGCTGTAACCGTCAGCGCGCCGACGGCAGGCCGGGTGCTGGTTCAGAAAATCACCGACTACCGATTGCATCTGGTAGCCAGTGACAAATACCTTTCCGCGCGGCCCGCGATCCCAACGCCCGAAGCACTGAAAGGGCATCGAATGATCGGTTATATCCCGGACATGATCTTCGACCGCGAACTCGATTACCTGGTCGATCTTGGGGTTGACCGTGTCGCACTTGCATCGAATTCCGTATCGGTCCAGTTGCGCCAGGTTGCCTTGGGCTCTGGGGTTTGTGTGGCCCACGATTTCACGCTGCCATTCCATCCAAATCTGCGGAAAATCCTGACGGATCATGTCAGTCTGACCCGGAGTTTTCATCTGGTCCGACATCAAGGGGATCAGCGAAACGAGCGCCTGAACCGGTTTGCAACTGCGCTGACCGCTGGAATTCGTGACGAAGTGGCGCGGCTGGAAGCGGCAGCTTCATCTTGACACATTCAAACATTCCGGCAACGCTTTGGAAAACAGCAAGTTATTTCGGAGGTTTCGCCTATGCTTGTTCAGGCCATTCTGAAATCCAAGGCCACCGAAGGGGTCATGACGGTTGCCCCGGACGTGACCGTGTCCGATGCGTCGAAAATTCTGGCAGAAAAGCGGATCGGTACGGTTGTGGTGTCTGAGGATGGCGGGAAATCCGCAGCAGGCATTCTGTCGGAACGCGATATCGTCCGTGAACTTGCGGCCAGCGGCAGCGGATGCCTCAGCAAACCGGTCAGCGCCTACATGACCAGCGATCTGGTAACGGCGACGCGTCAGGATTCGGTCCAAGATGTCCTGAGCCGCATGACCGAAGGACGGTTCCGTCACATGCCTATTGTCGAAGATGGTAAATTGATCGGCATCGTTACACTTGGGGATGTGGTCAAAGCGCAATTGTCCGAACTGGCAATGGAGAAAGAGGCGCTGGAAACCATGATAATGGGGCACTAATCGCCTCGATATCCACGCCAACCTATTGCACCTGCGGCAGAGTTGTGTTTGCTTGCGCAGAAATTTTGTTGCGCAGGAGGCGGCGATGAGGGTTGGATTATATCCCGGAACTTTTGATCCGATCACCTTGGGTCATATCGATATCATTCGTCGCGCATCCGCACTTGTGGACAAGCTGGTGATTGGGGTTGCGATCAACCGCGACAAGGGACCTTTGTTCACTTTGGAAGAACGCGTCGCCATGATCGAGGCTGAATGCGCGCATCTGACCGAGCAGACTGGCACGGAAATCGTTGCGCATCCCTTTGAAAACCTGCTGATTGATTGTGCCCGCGATGTTGGGGCTCAGATCATCGTGCGCGGCCTTCGGGCCGTGGCGGATTTCGAGTATGAATTCCAGATGGTCGGGATGAACCGCGCACTGGACAATTCGATTGAGACGGTCTTCCTGATGGCCGAGGCCCGCCATCAGGCGATCGCCTCGAAACTGGTTAAAGAGATTGCCCGTCTGGATGGGGACGTGTCGAAATTCGTCACGCCCCGTGTCGATGCGGCGTTGAAAGAGCGTTTAGGTTAACGCGCCCATAGCCGCTGCTGTATCCAGCATCCGGTTCGAGAAGCCCCATTCGTTATCATACCAGGCCAGCACCCGGACCAGAGTGCCGTCGGTTACCTTCGTCTCGGGCAGGGACACGGTCGAGCTGTGGGAATCGTGGTTAAAATCGACCGAGATCAGTGGGCGCTGTTCCGCCGCAAGTACGCCGGGGATCTTGGCTGCCGCTTCTACGAACAGGGCGTTGACCTCTTCCTCGGTAGTAGAGCGTGAGACTTCGACGACCAGATCGACAACCGACACGTTGGGCGTCGGCACTCGAATGGCCTGTCCGGTCAGTTTGCCTTGCAGTTGCGGCAGTACAAGACCCACAGCAGAGGCCGCTCCGGTTGTTGTCGGAATCATCGACAGAGCCGCGGCGCGGGACAGGTAGGGGTCTTTGCCAGCGGAATCGTGCACCGGTTGGCTGGCCGTATAGGCATGCACCGTCGTCATGTTGCCATGAACAATGCCAAGGCCCGCATCAAGGGCGGCAGCAACGGGTGATAGGCAGTTCGTGGTGCAAGACGCGTTCGACACAATGGTATCCTGAGCGGTCAACTCGTGATCGTTGACGCCGAATACGATCGTTTTCACGCCACCATCCCCACGGGCAGGGGCCGAGATCAGAACCTTCTTAGACCCATTTTCCAGATGACGGGCAGCAGCCTCGCGCGTGCGGAACACGCCGGTGCATTCCAGTACGACGTCCACATCGGACCAGTTCAGGTTTTCCGGGTCAAGCTCGCTTGTCAAACGTATGGGACCGGCGCCAACATCCATTCCGGCTTCAGACAGCGTCACTGGCTTGGAGTACCGGCCATGGACACTGTCAAACTCGAACAGATGCGCGTTCATCTCGGGCTTGGCCAGGTCGTTTATGGCGACGATTTCAACATCGGTTCGGCCAGTCTCCATAACAGCACGCAACACGTTGCGTCCGATGCGTCCAAATCCGTTGATTGCCAGTTTGAGTGTCATGATCTGCTCCGTCCGTCTTTCGGCTTGCGTTCGAGTTAGCGCTAACAAAGCCAGAATGACGAAAAAGTCAAGCAAAACCTATGTCAACGCCAGACGGCGATCCAATCCAGGAAGGCATAGAGTTTCTTGCCCAGAAACAGAAAATGCTCGGGCCCGAACAGGGCATAGTCTAGGCAGGCGGCCCCCAGAATCAAAAAACCCAGCCAGATAGCTATTTGATTGGTCATCGAGGCCCCGAACGAAAATGCCCGCCCAGATAACCTGAGCGGGCAAATATGTTCAAGAATTCAATGGCGTCTTAGTTAAGACGGCCCATCGCAACGGCGACATCCGCCATACGGACTGAGAAGGCCCATTCATTGTCATACCATGCCAACACGCGTACCATCCGGTCACTGACCACGCGAGTTTGATCCGGTGCGAAGATCGAGCTTTCTTCGGTGTGGTTGAAATCGGTCGAAACCAGCGGCGCGGGCTCATAGCCCAGAACGCGCTGCATATGACCCTGCGAAGCTTCACGCACGATAGCGTTGACCTCGTCAACAGTCACCTCGCGGCCGGCGCGGAAGGTCAGGTCCACTGCCGAGACATTCGGGGTCGGAACCCGGATTGCGGAGCCATCCAGACGACCTTTGAGGTTCGGCAGAACCTCACCCAGCGCCTTGGCAGCACCTGTCGAGGTTGGGATCATCGACATAGCGGCAGCGCGAGCGCGGTACAGGTCGCTGTGGCGGCGGTCCAGCGTGGGCTGGTCGCCGGTATAGGCGTGGATCGTGGTCATGATGCCATGCTCAATCCCGATGCCTTCGTCCAGAACCTTGGCAAGCGGAGCAAGGCAGTTTGTGGTGCAGGAGCCGTTTGAGACCATTTTGTTATCAGCAGCCAGGCTGTTGTGGTTCACGCCATAGACGATGGTTTTATCGACATTCTTGCCCGGAGCAGACAGCAGAACCTTTTGCGCGCCACGCTCAAGATGCGTCTTGGCTTTTAGGCCGTCATTGAACTTGCCGGTGCACTCCAGAACGACGTCGCAGCCTTCCCAGTCCAGCTCGTTCATGTCGTAGGTCGAGAACATCTCCATGGGGCCGCGACCCAGATCCATGGTGTTGCCCTCGATTGAGACGTCGCGGGGGAAGCGCCCGTGGACGCTGTCATATTTCAGCAGATGCGCCGTGGTTTCCAGCGGGCCGGTTGCGTTGACCTTGATCACTTCGATGTCGTTGCGGGCCGATGCCGCGATATGCGACAGGGTGCAGCGGCCAATACGGCCAAAACCATTGATGCCGACCTTGATGGTCATCTGACGTCTCCAAAATGCGCTTGCGTTGCACGCGATATAGCGGCCCCAACGCGTTCTCAAAAGAGTAAAAGTGACATATTTTTAACGTGTTAGCGCAAACCTTGGCCGGTATCGCTAACGCTTGCGCTAGCTGAAAGATCAGGTAGGGTCCACCTGCGGCAGGTTACAAGAAGGAACAAGGCATGAGCGGTCTTTTGGCATTGCTGGACGATGTTGCCGGAATTGCAAAAGTTGCGGCATCGTCGGTTGATGATGTTGTTGCAGCGGCTGGCAAGGCCGGGGCCAAAACGGCGGGTGTAATCATTGACGATGCAGCCGTGACGCCGAAATACGTGCAAGGCTTTGCCCCGGCGCGCGAGTTGCCGATCATCTGGCGCATCGCGCGCGGGTCGGTTTTCAACAAGATCGTGCTGCTGCTACCCGTTGCGCTGTTGCTGGCTAATTTCGCGCCCTGGCTGATCACGCCTTTGCTGATGCTGGGCGGGTCTTATCTATGTTTCGAAGGGGCCGAGAAGATTTTCCATGTTCTCTTTCCCCATGGCAGCCATGCCATCGACGAGGATATGAAAATCCGAGATCCAGGCCATCTGGAAGAGCAGAAAGTCAAAGGTGCAATAAAGACCGATTTCATCTTGTCGGCCGAGATCATGACCATCGCGCTGGCCGCCATTGAGGCGCCGAACATCTGGATGCAGGCGGCGACGCTGGCTGTTGTCGGGATCGGCGTGACGGTTGCGGTCTATGGCTCAGTTGCGTTGATCGTGAAAATGGACGATGTGGGCCTGTTTCTGGCGCAGAACGCGCCAACGCCGATCGGGCGCGGAACTGGGCGAGGTTTGGTCAAAGCCATGCCGATTGTGATGAAGGTGCTTTCTATCGTCGGGACCGCCGCGATGCTGTGGGTCGGCGGGTCGATCATCATCCACGGGCTCGAGGTTTTGGGCTTTGGCTGGCTGGGCCACCACATTCACGACTGGGCCTATGCGGTGGGCCATATGGTTTCAGCGCAATATGAAGGCGCGGCTGAGTGGATCGCCAAGGCAACTATGGACGGTGTGTTCGGATTAGCGTGGGGCTTGGCGTTGATCCCGGTGGCGACAAAGCTGCTCAAATCGCACTGATCTGGCCAATCCGCGCCGCCATAATGAGCGGCGCGGCATCGTGTCAGAAACCGTTGGTATTGCCTTCGACCACAACTCCCGACCCGTCGATCTTGCCGTCTTTGAACAAGGTTACGGCGACCCCGTCAATTTTCAATTCCCAGCAATTCTTGGGGTCTGTGCCGTATTGAAAGCACATGCCACTATCCGTTGCTTCCCACTTGCCCGTGTAGCCCTCGCCCTTGATGGTGCCATCAGCGGCGTAATATTCGGTAAACGCGCCCGACAGCATACCTCCGGCATAGGTGTGGCCCGCCATGGTTTTCTGAATCTCTTCCTTGCTGGCAAATTCAGCCGCAAAGGCTGGGGCGGCGGTGGCCATGACAACGGCGCAGAGGACGGCGTGGAGTTTCATATTTGGTCTTCCCTGTGACTGGTTGGTTTTGCCGCAGGTAATGCGTTTCAGTCGTGAGGATAGGGCAGGCGGGGTCACAATGACTCACCAACCTGTGACAGGAAACAGGTAGGAAAAAAGGCGACCACTGTGGTCGCCTTTTTTGTGATTTGATATGCGTTGCGGGTTAGCCAAGCAGGTCCTTGACCTTTGCAACGGTGGCTTCGGCAGTGATGCCGAAATGCTTATACAGCTCACCCGCGGGGGCCGACGCACCAAAACCCGACATGCCGATGAACTCAGCCTTGGCTTCACGGCCACGCTCGCCCAGCAGCCAGCGATCCCAGCCACCGGCGCGGACGGCGGCCTCGATGCCGACGCGGACGGCACCGGCGGGCAGCACGCGCTTGCGATAGGCTTCGTCCTGCTCGGCGAACAGCTCCATACAGGGCATGGAGACGACGCGGGTGCCGATGCCTTCGGCCTCAAGCATCGCTTTGGCTTCCATCGCCAGTGACACTTCCGAGCCGGTGGCAATCAGGATGGCCTGACGTTTGCCTTCGGCCTCGGCCAGAACATAAGCGCCTTGCGCGGTCAGGTTCTTGGTCTTGTGATCCTTGCGCACGGTCGGCACGCCCTGACGGGTCAGCGACAGGACCGAGGGGCTTTCCTTGAAAGTAAGCGCCAGTTCCCAGGCTTCTGCTGTTTCAACCGTGTCTGCGGGGCGGAACACATATGTGTTGGGTGTCGCGCGGCTGATGGCCAGATGTTCGACCGGCTGGTGGGTCGGGCCGTCTTCGCCCAGACCGATCGAATCGTGGGTCATCACGAAAACCGAAGGGATTTTCATTAACGCGGCCAGGCGCATCGACGGACGCGCATAGTCGGTGAAGGCCATGAACGTGCCGCCATACGGGCGGATGCCACCATGTAGCGCCATGCCGTTCATCGCAGCGGCCATACCATGTTCGCGGATACCGTAGTGGATGTAACGGCCCTTGCGGTTTTCCGGCAGGAACACGCCCATGTCCGCAGACTTGGTGTTGTTCGAACCGGTCAGGTCAGCCGATCCGCCAACGGACTCGGTCATGATCGGGTTGACGACGTTCAGAACCTTTTCAGACGAGGCGCGGGTGGCCAGTTTCGGTTGATCGTCCGACGCTTGTTTCTTGAACGCGCGGATCGCACCAGCCAGTTTCTTGGGCGCTTCAAACGCGTAAGCGCGGTTGAACTCGGCCTGTTTGCGTTCCGAAATTTGTGCGAAACGGTCTTCCCATGCCGCGCGCTCAGCAGCACCGCGTGCCCCGATGGCTTCCCATGCGGATTTCACATCCGCGGGGATTTCGAACGCACCATGCGGCCAGCCATAGCCTTCTTTGGCGGCTTTCAACTGCTCCTGATCGGTCAGTGCACCGTGGCCTTTCGACGTATCCTGCGCCGCGTGACCCAATGCGATGTGGCTTTCGCAAGCGATCATGGTCGGTTTGTTCGACTTTTTAGCCTGAACGATGGCCGCGTCGATGGCTTCAGGATCGTGGCCGTCAATCTCAATCACATGCCAGCCCGAGGCCGCGAAACGGCGCACTTGATCGGTGCGGTCTGCGATGTCCACGGTGCCGTCGATGGTGATGTTGTTATTGTCCCAGAAGACAATCAACTTGCTCAGCTCATGACGTCCGGCCAGGGTGATCGCCTCCTGGCTAACGCCCTCCATCAGGCAACCGTCGCCTGCGATCACATAAGTGTAGTGATCAACCACCTTCTTGCCGTATTGCGCGCGCTGGATTTCCTCGGCCATGGCAAAGCCAACGGCGTTCGAGATGCCCTGACCCAGCGGGCCAGTCGTAGTCTCGATCCCGTCGACCAGGAAGTTTTCCGGATGGCCTGCGGTTTTTGCGCCCAGCTGGCGGAAGTTCTTGATCTCGTCCAGCGTGACGTCAGCGTGGCCGGTCAGATACAGCAGCGAATAGATCAACATTGAGCCATGGCCGGCCGACAGGATGAACCGGTCGCGGTCGGGCCAGTTCGGAGCCGAGGCGTCAAATTTCAGGTGCTTTTCGAACAGCACGGTCGCAACATCGGCCATGCCCATCGGCATGCCAGAATGGCCGGAATTGGCGGCGGCGACGGCGTCCAGGGTCAGGGTGCGGATGGCCGCAGCTTTGTCCCAATGTTCGGGGTTTGCATTGCGCAGCGCAGTCAGGTCCACGGGCGTTATTCCTTTGGATTACGGGCAGATTGCGCGCTGAATACCACTCAGCCCTCAAAGTGCAAGCAGAACCGGGGGTTACGCGGTCGCAGTGGTTCAAGAATGCGGTCCAAGTGATTGAAAGCAAACAGTGGGTATTTTCCGCGTCATTCGGTTAGACTAGGCCAAGACGAAGATAATGTTGATTCGGACAAATCACATTTTAAGGAACCTTGATAAACAGGTGGCATAGGCATGAGTCAGATCGAAGAACTACAACGTCGCATTGTCGCCGCGATGGAACGGATTGGGGCTGGCGTCGATGCCTTGGGCACCAAACCAGCAGATCCCTCCGGACAAGACGATGTACTGAAAGCTGCATTGGATGACGAAAAAGTTGCCAACGCGCAGCTTGAAGAGCGTTTGAAATCGCTGAAACAGCGCCACGAGCAAGAGGTCGACGCGATGCGCGCCGACATGGAAAACTTGCGTGCAGCCCCGGTCGAAGACCCTGAGGCGCCTCAATTGCGTCAGCAATTAGCAGAGGCGACCGCGAAACTGGCTTCTGTCGAAGCGGCGCGGGCCGAGTTGGCCGAAGCCAAGGCGGCTTTGGAAAATCAGGATGAACTGGACGCGCTGAAATCCGAAAACGAAGAGCTGAAGGCCGCGATCAGCGGGGCTCTGGCTCTGGAAGAAGAAAACGCGCGTCTGCGGTCCGAATTAGCTGATAGCGAGCGGGTTGCTGAACTTTCGGCCGAGTTGGAGATGCTGCGCGCCGAACGCAGTAGCCACGGGGCCGCGATGTCGCGTCTGGATGATGACCTGCAACGGATGCGCAAGGCAAATGAACAGCTGCGCGAAACGGTAGATGAGCTGCGGTCTGCCTCGCAAAACGGAATGCCGGATGCCGAATTGTTGAACCGCGCCACGGTGGCCGAGCTTGAGGCGACCCGCGCCGCACAAGCCACAGACGCGGCCGAAGCCCACGCAGTTCTGGCCCGGCTAGAGCCGTTGTTGTCGCGCGCGAAACTGGCGGAAGGTGAGGTGGAATAATGCCCGAGGTAACCATTCAAATCGGCGGTCGTGGCTTTGAAGTCTCGTGCCAGCAGGGGGAAGAGGTGTTCTTGCAGGCCGCTGCCAAGATGTTGGACGACGAGGCTCAAGTGCTGTCGGATCAGATTGGCCGGATGCCGGAATCGCGGATGTTGCTGATGGCTGGGCTGATGCTGGCCGATAAGGCCGCCGCTACGGATGATCGTATCAAGATGCTGGAAGGCAAGCTGGCTGAGGTCGAGGCCGAGGTGCAGACCCTGCGCAACGCTCCGCAGCCTGAACCAGAGCGTGTCGAAGTGGCGGTCGTGCCGCCCTCGGTCACGGATACGCTGGCGGAACTGGCCGCACGGGCCGAGGCATTGGCGTCGGTGGTGGAAGAGAAAGCGGGATGAAATTTTTCCCTGCTACTGCGCTAGCTTCCATGCTGGGCATGTGGGGCAGCGTCGCGTCGGCCCAGATAGACGTCCTGCCTGTGACCTTCACATGCGAGAACGGCACGCCGCTGGAGGTGATCTTTTTCAACGCTACAGACGGTGCAAGTGCTGCGGCGATGTTGGTGGATAACCGGTTGATTGCATTGGAGCAGACCATCAGCGGGTCGGGTATCCAATACCGCTCCAGCGGTCCGGGTGGCAGCTATGTCCTGCGCTCGAAAGGCTGGGACGCAACTGTCAGCTATCTGGCGGCAGGGGATGCCGCCAGCGAGCAGGTTGTTCTAAGCGATTGTAGTAGCCGCTAATCAGGCGTTAGCTTCGCGGATCTTGTCGGCGGCATCTTTGTTGTAGCCGACGCCATTGTCGTCAAACAGCGTGTCCAGTTCGCCGGACAGGGTCATCTCGGTGATGATGTCGCAACCGCCGACGAATTCACCTTTGACGTAAAGCTGCGGCACGGTCGGCCAGTCGGAATAATCCTTGATGCCCTGACGGACCTCTTCATCAGCTAGAACGTTCACGTCGGCATAGTCGACGCCCATATAGTTCAGCACACCAGCCACGCGGGACGAGAATCCGCATTGCGGCATTTCCTTGGTGCCTTTCATATACAGCACCACATCGTTGGCTTTGACGGTTTCGTCAATCTGGGTTTTCACGTCAGTCATTTCGCGTTTCCTTTGCTCTTCGGCATCATCGCTTTGGCATAGTCTTGAGGATCTTTCGGGACACGATATTGGGTGGAATGTCCACCTCCGGACCCGCCGGAATCATAGATGGTGAAAATCGTGCGGTATCCTAATCCGGGAAGAGTTCCTCTTTTTGATTGAGCGTCATTTTTGGATCTGCTTCGCGCCAACAGAGTCGTCAAGATTATGACGGCTGCAATGCCAACTATAACGCCAAATCCAAGATCCATTTTACTCCGGCACTTTCGTCGTCAACGCCAGCGCGTGCAACTCTCCATCTGGGCCGTCCATCTTGCCTTTCAAGGCCGCATAGACCGCGCGCTGTTGTTGAACCCGGTTTTTGCCGCGAAAGCTCTCGTCCACGACCATGGCGGACATATGCACGCCATCACTGCCGCCGACTTGAATTTCCGCATCGGGAAAGGCTTCGCGCAGCAGGTGTTCGATTTCGTGGGCGCTCATCGGCATGTAGGTTACTCCTGAAGGTCTTTCCCAAGATGTAGAGCGCCAAAGCGGGGCGCGCAAGTGGTCCTGAGATGACAAAACCCGCGCCGGTTCAAGCGCGGGTTTCGGTATCGTTTACTTAGGCTATATTAGGCGACAGCTTCGGCAAAGCTGCTGCGGAAGGTGGCGGTCAGTTCATCCAGCGCAGCCTCAGAGCCTCCGATCTTCACCGTCTCACCGGTAAAGCGGCCGACCGACTCCAGCGGCACTCCGGCCTGACCGGCGGCGATCATCAGAGCCTCGGCCTGATCAAAGTTGCAGGCGATCAGATAGCGCGCCTGATCCTCACCGAACAGGAACTCGGTTGGGGCGTCGTCCAGATGCACACCGACGCCAGCCGCCTCGGCCAGTTCGAACGCCGCCAGCGCAAGGCCGCCGTCGCCCAGATCGGTACAGGCTTTGATCATTTCGCGGTTGGCGCGGATGAATTCGCCGTTGCGCTTTTCGGCCTCCAGATCGACATGGGGCGCGTCGCCATCTTCGCGGTTGAAAACCTCGGCCAGCAGGGCGGATTGCCCCAGATGGCCGTTGGTTTCGCCGATGACAAGAGCGACATGGCCTTCGCGGACCTCGTCGCCGATGATGTCGTCGGTATGGGCCAGTAGACCAACCGCGCCGATGGTCGGGGTGGGCAAGATCGCCTGACCGTCGGTCTCGTTGTACAGCGAGACGTTGCCCGATACGATCGGCATATCCAGTGCGGCGACAGCCTCGCCAATGCCTTTGATCGCGCCGACGAACTGGCCCATGATCTCGGGCTTTTCGGGGTTACCGAAGTTCAGGTTGTCGGTGGTGGCCAGCGGAGTGGCCCCGACGGAGGTCAGGTTGCGATAGGCTTCGGCCACCGCCTGTTTGCCGCCCTCAATCGGGTTGGCGCGCACATAGCGCGGGGTCACGTCGCTGGTGAAGGCCAGCGCCTTGTCGGTGCCATGTACGCGGACCATGCCCGCGCCCAGACCCGGCGTGCGGGCGGTGTCGGCCATGACCATGGTGTCGTATTGTTCATAGACCCATTGCTTGCCCGCATAGTTGGGCGAGGCGAGCAGGGCGCGCAGACCGTCAATCGGGTCGATCTGAGGCACTTCGGCGAGGTCTTCAGCCGCAGGTGTTTCGACCCAGGGGCGGTCGTACTCGGGCGCGGTCGAAGACAGTTTCGACAGAACCAGATCGGCTTTGACCTCGCCGTTGTGGACGATCAGGAAACGGTCCTCGGCAATGGTTTCGCCAACGATGGCGAAATCCAGATCCCATTTCTCGAACACGGCGCGGGCCTTGGCCTCAAGCTCGGGCTTTAGGACCATCAGCATCCGTTCCTGAGATTCCGACAGCATCATCTCGTACGCGGTCATGTTCTCTTCGCGCTGGGGGACGTTTTCAAGATCCAGACGCACGCCAAGGCCGCCTTTGTCGCCCATCTCAACCGCGGAACAGGTCAGGCCCGCAGCACCCATGTCTTGGATTGAGATCACAGCACCGGTTTGCATCAGCTCCAGCGTCGCCTCCATCAGGCGCTTTTCGGTGAAGGGGTCACCGACCTGAACGGTGGGGCGTTTCTCTTCGATTGTGTCGTCAAATTCGGCCGAGGCCATGGTTGCACCACCAACGCCATCACGGCCGGTTTTGGCACCAAGATAGACGACAGGCATGCCGACGCCCGAGGCGGCCGAGTAGAAAATCTTGTCGCTATCCGCCAGACCAGCTGCAAAGGCGTTCACAAGGCAGTTGCCATTATAGGCCGGGTGGAACCGCACCTCGCCACCCACGCAGGGCACACCGAAGCAGTTGCCGTACCCGCCGATGCCTTCGACCACACCATTCACAAGCTGGCGGGTTTTGTGGTGGCCGGGTTCGCCAAAGGACAGCGCATTCATCGACGCGATGGGCCGCGCGCCCATGGTGAAGACGTCACGCAGGATGCCGCCCACGCCGGTCGCCGCGCCCTGATAGGGTTCGATATACGAGGGGTGGTTGTGGCTCTCCATCTTGAACACCACGGCCTGACCGTCGCCGATATCGACCACACCCGCATTCTCACCCGGACCGCAGATCACCTGCGGACCAGAGGTGGGCAGGGTGCGTAGCCATTTCTTGGAGGACTTGTAGGAACAATGCTCGTTCCACATGGCCGAGAAAATACCCAGTTCGGTAAAGGTCGGCTCGCGCCCGATGATTTCGAGGATCATGTCATATTCGTCGGGCTTAAGCCCGTGTGCGGCAATCAGATCCGGGGTGATGGCGGGCTCTTGCATCTTATGTCCTGTGTCCAAAGGGGCCGAGATTGCGCGCCTTTTAGGGCAAGGGCGCGCCCGTGGGAAGGGTCAAGTCACCGCAGGGTGGTCTGGATGAAGAAAAACGGGCCCCGCAAAGGTGCAGGGCCCACGTATTGGTTCAAAAAGTGTGGGCTCAGGCCGGGGCTTCGCCCTTGTTGACCGCATCGGCGGCGGCGGCACCGACGGCTGCTTTTTGTTCCTCAGTGAGGTTCTCGTTCTCCTCCAATCCCGGAATGGCAACTCGAACTTCTCGGCGCGCAAAATCGATGCCGTTGGCATTAAATTCCGCCTTCACGCGATTGAAAATCTCTTTGCGGAGCGTGAACTGTTTGCCGGGTTTGGCCATGAATTTGCCCCGGATAATCATGCCGACATCGTCGAAATCGAATACACCTTGCGATTTGAACGGTTGCAGGAAGCCGTCCTTGTGGGTCTCGTCCTGCATCATCTCGGCCCCGATCTTCTTGAAGATTTTCTTGACCTTATTGGGATCGGTATCAAACGGCACGGTAAATTTCAGCTTCATGATGACCCAGTCGCGGCTGAAATTGGTCAGTTTTTGTATCTCACCATAAGGGATCGTGTGAACGGGTCCGCGGTGGTGGCGCAACTGCATGGAGCGGATCGAGATCTTTTCGACAGTACCCATGGTGCCGCCCACATCGACATATTCACCAACGCGGAAGGCATCGTCGATCAGGAAGAAGATACCGCCGACGATATCAGCCACCAGTTTCTGTGCGCCAAAGCCGATGGCCAGACCCAGAACACCGGCACCAGCCAGCAAGGGCGTGATGTTGATGCCCAGCGCCCCAAGGGCAAGCAGGCCGAAGATTACCGCGATGGTGATCTGCGCTGTGATGCGCAGCAGCGGCAGGACAGTCGCAAGACGCGAACCACCCGCGCCGCCGCCTTCGCCACCGGCTTCTTCGTCCAGCGCCTCGGCTGCGGTCTGTTCCTTAGCCAAGCGACGGTTGATCCAAAGAGAGACGACCTCGTTTAAGATATAGCCAATGGCGATGATCAGCAGGAACTCGATCACGGCGCCGCCCACTTCGGCACTGACGCCGGCCGAGGCCACATCGCGCAGGTCCAGATGCCAGGCGTTCGCGATCATGAAGACAACGAAAAGGCCCGCAATAACGCGACCGATGCGAATATAGCTGCGCTTGGCCGAGCGATGCGCCCGTTCGGCTAGCGGCCCTTCACCCGACATCGGCGGTTGAAGATGCCGCACCAAGCCCCGAATCAATGTATCAAGTGCGGGCGCGATCAGCAGCCAGAACATGGTGGTGAAATGCGCCCCGTTGACCAGAACACGCATGACAGCGGGGTCACGCTGCGCCACAAGGAATTCGACCAGCAACCAGATCGCGACCGAGACCCCAATTGCGAAATAGGGGTAATAGTGCGAAACTTCTTCGTCGAATTTGGTGTGATCGGGGTCTGTACCCAACATCATCTGGGATAGGCCCTCGCGCGCAGTCCAGGCGATCAGGCCGATATAGATGTGGATCGCGGCGTTCAGCCAGAATCCGATGCGCGTATCGTCTGATGTTATGTCATTCAAGCCATTGAAGCGCAGGATGAACAGGGTAAAGCCGATCAAGATGAGCAGGCCAATCAGATTGCGATGCAAGTATTTTGCCCAGTGATCATCAATGTTGACGAGCCGGAACTGCGGTTTTTGCGGTGCCAGAACAAAGCGCGAGACAGCGGCCCCAAGACGCGGCACCCAGATCAGGTAGAACACAAAGGGTCCGGCATAGATGATCTGCTCGGGTGTCAACACGCCGCGACCGAATGCACGGACGACCACATAAAATACGATTAGCCCCGCGATTTCCCTGCAGAACCGTCGAAAAAGGTATCGGGCAGCGCCCCATAGATCGGCCTCGTCCGCGACCTCTGTGGCCTCGTGCCAATGACGGGTCAGGAAGATAAACAGTTTTTCAGCGACATAGCCAACCAGAAGGACGGACAAGACGAGCCCTAAAAGAGTGAAAACCCCGGTCGTGCCGAACGTATCAGCGAAATTGCCGAACGCTGTGATCTGCGCCGTTACAATCCTGGGAAGTGTTGTAAGAACATGAGTCCAGGACGAAACCATCTCGGCCCAGATTTCGTTGATTTCGGTCAGTGGGTCTTCGACATTGGCTTTTTCAGCGGCTTTTTGTTCGGCCACGGCATCCAGCCGCTCCAGAAGAATCGCGCGCACCTGATCGTCAGACATACGCGCAACAAGATTGTCGACCTGTTCAGGTGTCAGATCCTCGGGAATTGTGACCGATGACGCGCTGGTATCCTGCGCAAAAACGGGAACCGCCAGAGAAAGCGCAGCGACCATCGCCAGCGCCAGGCGAAGTGGGTGAAGCATGAATGAGCCCTCGAACACAAATTATTTAGCTTTTTCGGGATCATATGCGGTTGGAGGAATTTTTCCCAGTAGTTTTGCGGGGGCGACAAGGGTGGAAGCCAAAAAAAAGGCCGAGCACTAAGCTCGGCCATAGTCCAACAGGGAGGTATGAAGATGATGAGCGTTGCAGCATCATCGCCTTCATGTGCTCATTTAGGGATCACTTTATGAACGATCAAGATGTTTCAGACTGATCAAAGGTCATGTCCGCTATGACCTTGGCGCATAGCTAGAGTTTTCCCATCTGCTTCAACTGTTTGCGCTGCGCGATGATTTCGTCCTGCACGAAGTCGCGGAAAGCGGCGACACGCTTGGAATGGCGCAGTTCTTCGGGGTAGGCCAGATAAACGGGGACATCTGCAGTTTCGATATCGGTGAGCAGGGGTACCAGATGCGGAAAATCCTGGGTTACGTAGTCCGGCAAGACGCCGATGCCAAGGTTGTGAAGCACGCCTTGCAGCACGCCGAAATAGTTGTTCACTGACAACAGGGACCTGGGGTTATAGGTCATCAGGTGCCGTACCATGGCGGCACTTGCCCCAACTTGCGGTGCCGATGGCGTCTGGCTGATCAGCCGGTGGTTCGCGATTTCCTCCAACTCCTCAGGGGCGCCGTTTTCCTCTAGATATTCTTGCGTGGCGTAAAGCTGCATCTGAACGGTCATCAGGCGTTTGCGTACTAGATCAGCCTGGCTGGGCTCTTTCATGCGTATGGCGACGTCTGCTTCACGCATGGGCAAGTCCAGAACCCGCTCCTCTAGCATCAGGTCAATGTTAAGGTCCGGGTATTGTTCGTAAAGCTTCGGTAGGCGCGGTGCGAGCCAGAGCGTGCCGAAGCCGAACGTTGTGGTGACGCGCAGAACGCCGAACACTTCTTCTTCACTGTCACGGATACGCGCGGCGGCGGCATCCAGACGTTTAGACATGGCCGAGGTGGCGTCGAACAGCAACTCGCCCTGTTCGGTCAGGATCAGTCCGCGTGCGTGGCGGTGGAAAAGAGTCGAATCAAGCGATTCCTCTAGCGCCCGAATTTGGCGGCTGACGGCGGATTGCGACAAATTCAGCTTGTCGCCCGCATGAGTCAGGCTGCCTGCATCGGCCACCGCGTGAAATATCCTAAGCTTGTCCCAATCCATCGCCGCAACTTTCGTTATCTTTTGGAAGCCCTATATGAAATAGGTAACAAGTTCTACATTCAAACTGTGATTTTGGCAGGATTACAGAGGGTAAACCCTATACAGGTCAGAAATTGTGACCTAAAATGCGAGGGAAATACGCACACTGATCTGACGAGGGGAGACGTCTGATGAGCCAGCCACAGATATCGCTGAACGACCGGTTTGATATTGAGAAGAACCCCGTCCTTTTGAACGGCACACAGGCGCTTGTGCGGTTGATGCTGTTGCAGAAGGAACGTGACCGACAGGCAGGTTTGAATACTGCAGGTCTGGTCACAGGGTATCGGGGCTCTCCGTTGGGTGCGGTCGATCAGCAGATGATGCGGGCGCAAAAGCATCTGGCTGAAAGCGATGTCACCTTCCAATTCGGCCTGAACGAAGATCTTGCTGCCACCGCGCTCTGGGGCAGTCAGCAGGCAGGTCTGCGGGGTGATGGCAAGTTCGATGGCGTGTTCGGCCTGTGGTACGGCAAAGGCCCCGGCGTTGACCGTTCGGGCGACGTGATGCGCCATGCCAACATGGCGGGCACGGCGGAACATGGCGGTGTTCTTGTAGCGATGGGCGACGATCACACCGGCGAAAGCTCCACCGTTTTGCACCAGTCGGAGTGGGCGTTGGTGGACATGTATATGCCTATTGTCAGCCCGGCGGGTGTTCAGGAAATCCTCGATTACGGCATCTATGGATATGCGCTCAGCCGGTTTGCGGGTGTGTGGGTCGGGTTGAAGACGATGAAGGACACGATCGAAGTGACCTCGGTCGTCGATGGCAGCCCGGATCGGATCAAAGTGGTCACGCCGCAATTCGACATGCCCCAAGGCGGCCTGAACATCCGTCTTGGCGACACGCCGCACCTGCAAGAGGCGCGGATCATAGACTCCAAACGTTTTGCGGCTGAGACGTTCTCGCACGCCAACAAGATGGACAAGCGCGTCTGGGGCAAACCCGGTGCCAAGATCGGTTTCGTCGCGGCGGGCAAGAACTGGCTGGATCTGGTCCACGCTCTGTCGCTGCTCAATATCGACGAGGCTGAGGCCGAACGGCTTGGGATCACAACCTACAAAGTAGGCCAGACCTTCCCGCTGGATATGGCGGGTTTTCATGATTGGGCCGAAGGGCTGGACCTGATCGTCATCGTCGAAGAAAAGCGCAAACTGATCGAGGTTCAGGTCAAGGAAGCCATCTTCGACGACCGGCGCGGGCGGCGCGTGTATGGCTGGTACAAAGGTGGTGCAGGGACCCTACACCGGGAAGAGCTGTTCCCGACCCGCGGTGCCCTTGATCCGATTATGATCGCGGAAAAGCTTGGCGATATCCTGATCGAAGAGGGGCGTGAAACCGACGGTGTGCGTGCGGGGCTTAACAAACTGGCCGAGTCGCGCCGGGCCGACAATGCCGAAGAGATCGCGACGCGTTTGCCCTATTTCTGCTCGGGTTGTCCGCATAACAGTTCGACCAAGGTGCCCGATGGCAGCCGTGCCTATGCGGGCATAGGGTGTCACTACATGGTTCAATGGATGGACCGAAATACCTCGGGCTTTACCCAGATGGGGGGTGAAGGCGCGAACTGGATTGGCGAGGCTCCATTCTCGACCACACCGCACGTCTTTCAGAACCTCGGCGACGGGACCTATAACCACTCGGGCGTGCAGGCCATCCGGGCGGCGCTTTCGGCGGGGACGAACATTACCTTCAAGATCCTGTTCAATGATGCCGTTGCCATGACAGGTGGACAGGGCAATGAGGGCGATTTGACCGCCGAACGCATCGTGGCCGAGGTCAAGGCGATGGGCGTACAGCACGTGGCTTTGGTCTATGACGAAAAGGAAGATGTGAATTTCAAGGCGCTGCCATCGGGGGTAGATACGTTCGAACGCGCCGAACTAATGCAGGTTCAGGAAAAATTCCGCGAGATCGAGGGCGTCTCGGTCATTGTCTACGTGCAGACCTGCGCTGCTGAAAAACGTCGCCGTCGCAAGCGCGGAACGTTCCCGGACCCGGATAAACGTGTCTTCATCAACACTGACATCTGTGAAGGCTGCGGCGATTGTGGGGTTCAATCCAACTGCGTCTCGATCGTTCCGAAAGAGACCGAGCTGGGCCGGAAGCGCGCGATTGATCAATCCAGTTGCAACAAGGATTTTTCCTGTGTGAACGGGTTCTGCCCGTCTTTCATCACGTTGGAAGGTGCGAAGATCCGTAAGGAGGCCACCACCGAAATCGATTTGCCGGATTTGCCAATGCCCGATCTGCCAGAGATCAATGGCACGCACAACGTGGTGATTACCGGAATTGGCGGGACCGGCGTGGTGACGCTGGGCGCGGTATTGGCGCAGGCGGCGCAGATCGACGGCAAAGGTGCGGGCATGATGGAAATGGCTGGCCTGGCGCAAAAAGGCGGCGCGGTGCATATCCACTGTCGTCTGGCCAATCGCCCCGAAGATATCAGCGCCATCCGCGTGGCCACCGGCGAGGCACATGCGCTGATTGGTGGCGATCTTGTCGTGTCCGCAGGGGCAAAGACCCTGGGCCTGACCCGTGCAGGCCAGACCGGTGCCGTGGTCAACAACCATGAAACGGTGACAGGTGATTTTACGCGTGACACCGCCTTCCGTATCCCTGGCGAACGTTTGGAACTGGCACTGGAAGCGCGGCTGAAAGAGGATGTCTCCCTGTTCGACGCGACCGCATTGGCGCGCGCCGTGATGGGGGATTCGATCTATTCCAACATGATGGTCTTTGGGGCCGCGTGGCAGCGTGGATTACTCCCGGTCAGCCATTCGGCCATAGAACAGGCTATCGAATTGAATGGCACTGCAGTGGAACGCAATAAGCGCGCCTTTGATATCGGCCGCTGGGCGGTTCTGCACCCGCAGCAGGTCGCCGATATCCTGAAACCGAACGTCGCTGAACTGCCCAAAACGCTGGATCAGATCATTGATTTCCGTGCTAACCACCTGACCGATTACCAAAGCGCGCGTCTGGCCAAAAAGTATCGCAAAATGGTCGATGCCTTCGAGGATACCGATATCCGCGAGGCCGTGGCGCGGGGCTATCACAAACTTCTGTCCTACAAGGATGAATACGAGGTCGCGCGTCTGCTGCTGACCAGTCGCGAAAAAGCCACAGCCGAGTTTGATGGCGATTTTCAAATGACCCTGCATCTGGCCCCGCCCATTCTTGGCAGCAAGGGGCCGAATGGTCGCCCGAAAAAACGAACCTATGGCGAATGGATGCTGGGTCCGCTCAAGCTCTTGTCCAAGTTGAAAGTCTTGCGAGCGACGCCTCTGGACATTTTTAGCTACAGCTCCGAACGTCGGATGGAGCGCGCCCTGATCAAACAATATGGGCGTGATCTCAAAGAGATCACTCCGCTGATCAACGCTCAGACACGGGACGCGGTGATCGCACTGGCGCGCCTGCCGCTGGACATTCGTGGCTTTGGTCCGGTCTTGAAGGAAAGCGAAGCCAAGGCCGCCAAGCGGCGCGAAGAACTGTTGTCTGTCATTCGCAGCGGTGGGCCCGATTTGCGCGCGGCGGCGGAATAGATCGTCACATCCCTGTCACGATCTCTAGGCAAACCTGTGGGCTGCACCTAAGTTGCAGGCCACAGAACCTCGGAGACCGCAATGCCTTCGCCCCGCCATGTCGCTCGTGACATTTCCTATGCTTATTCCGCCGAAACCAAAGGCGGTCGCATGGTCATCAAGTTGATGGAAAACACGACGGGTCGGATGCGCCTGATCAAACGCGCGGACGGCTATGAACAAGAGGTCGCGCAGGGCCGCGATTTTTGGACGGTCATGGTGGACCGTTATGGCCTTTCTCTGGATGTGGTGGGCGGATCGCTCGCGAATATCCCCAATACCGGCCCACTGATCCTGATTGCCAACCACCCCTATGGCATACTTGATGGGATGATGATGGGACATATTCTGTCGCAAACGCGCGGCGATTTTCGCATTCTGGCCAACAGCGTGTTCCGCAAGGCCGAAGACTTGAACCGGGTCGTGTTGCCTGTGTCATTTGACGAGACCAAAGAAGCGATGAAGCTGAACTTGCAAACTCGCAAAACGGCCCTGAACTATCTGGGTGACGGTGGCGCGATTGGGATTTTCCCCGGCGGTACGGTCAGCACCGGGGTCAAGCCGTTCTCATACCCGATGGATCCGGGCTGGCGCGGCTTTACTGCACGAATGGTCGCTAAATCGAACGCAACAGTGGTGCCGGTCTTCTTTGACGGTCACACCTCGCGTCTGTTTCAGATCGCCAGCCATCTGCACAGCACTTTGCGCATGGGTTTGCTGATCAAAGAGTTCAAAAAACGTGTCGACACTCCGGTCAAAGTGGCGATCGGGGAGCCGATCAGCCGCGACGTTCTGGACCCTCTGGCCGGGGACACACGCAAGATGATGGATTTCCTGCGCAAAGCCACGTATGAGCTGTCCCCGAAGCCGTTGAAGTCTTATGACTACGGCTATGAGTTTGAGGAACGGCATCGCGCCTGAAGGGGCAAATGGCAGTAGGTATTTTTGATTCTGGTTTGGGCGGGTTGACCGTTCTGGACGCCGCGCAGAAACGTCTGCCGGAAGTGGATTTCCTGTATTACGCAGACAGTGCGCACGCGCCTTATGGCGTGCGAGATGCGGAAAACATTTATGACCTGACCCGCGGGGCGGTGAACGTGTTGTGGGACCGCGGCTGTGATCTGGTGATCCTGGCCTGCAACACCGCCAGCGCCGCTGCGCTGCGCCGAATGCAAGAAGAAGGCGTGCCCGAGGGCAAGCGCGTGCTGGGTGTCTTTGTACCGCTGATCGAGGCTTTGACCGAGCGGCAATGGGGCGACAACAGCCCTCCGCGTGAGGTTGCCGTAAAACATGTGGCGCTGTTTGCGACGCCCGCGACTGTCTCTAGCCGTGCATTTCAGCGCGAACTGGCCTTTCGCGCCATTGGCGTGGATGTTGAGGCCCAGGCCTGTGGCGGCGTGGTCGATGCCATCGAGGACGGCGACATGATTCTGGCCGAAGCCCTGGTACGCAGCCATGTCGATGCTCTCAAACGCAAGATGCCTGATCCGCAGGCCGCGATTTTGGGCTGCACCCACTACCCGCTTATGGCCGAGACCTTCCAGGCGGCTCTTGGTCCGAATGTGCAGGTGTTTAGCCAAGGTGATCTGGTGGCCGAAAGCCTAGCGGATTACCTAGCCCGGCATCCAAACATGCTGGGCAAGGGCGAGGCTGGGTTTCTGACCACCGGCAAGCCCGCCTTCGTCAGTGACCGGGCAACGCAGTTCCTGCGACGACAAATCTCCTTCGAGGCTGTCTGACTTAGGTCAAGGACGCCAAGCGGACGAATCCGTAAACCAAGGCCGGCGCATCGGCGGTCGTGATATGTGACATATGAATAGAAGAGGTCTGACATGACCCATAAAATCGCAATTCTGGGCGCTTCCGGCTACACCGGTGCCGAACTCGTGCGCCTGATCGCCGAGCATCCGAATATGGAGATCACTGCGCTGGCCGCCGAGCGTAAGGCGGGCCAGTCCATGGCGCAGGTCTTTCCGCATCTGCGCCATATGGATCTGCCGGACCTGTGCAAGATAGCCGAGATTGACTTTTCGCAGATCGACCTGTGTTTCTGCGCCTTGCCGCACAAAACCAGCCAAGAGGTCATCCGCGATCTGCCCAAAGATCTCAAAATCATTGACCTTTCCGCCGATTTCCGCCTGCGCGACCCGGAAGAGTATGAGAAATGGTACGGCAACCCGCATGCCGCTTTGGCGCAGCAGGACGAAGCCGTCTATGGCCTGACCGAGTTTTATCGCGATGATATCCGCGATGCGCGTCTGGTGGCGGGTACCGGCTGCAACGCGGCTACAGGGCAATATGTGCTGCGCCCGCTGATCTCGGCCGGGGTGATTGATCTGGATGACATCATTCTGGACCTCAAATGCGCGGTGTCCGGCGCGGGGCGGTCGCTCAAGGAAAATCTGCTGCATGCCGAACTCAGCGAAGGGTACAACGCCTATGCCGTGGGTGGCACGCACCGGCATCTGGGTGAGTTCGATCAGGAATTCTCGGCCCTGGCAGGACGTCCGGTCCATGTGCAGTTCACACCGCATCTGGTCCCGGCCAACCGGGGCATTCTGGCGACCACTTACGTGAAAGGTGATCCAGAAAGCGTGTATGAAACGCTGGCCAAAACCTACGAACACGAACCTTTCATTCAGATGCTGCCCTTCGGTGAGACCCCGTCGACCCATCATGTGCGGGGCTCGAATTTTTGCCATATCGGCGTGGTGGGCGACCGGATCGAACGTCGCGCCATTGTGATCGGCGCGCTGGATAATCTGACAAAAGGTAGCAGTGGCCAAGCCTTGCAGAATGCGAACCTGATGTTAGGTGAAACTGAAACCCTTGGCCTGATGATGGCCCCTCTGTTCCCGTGAGGATATCATGAAGTCTCTCAAGAAACGTCGTCGCGTACAAATCATTCTGCTGGCTGTGGTGGCCTTGGTGTCATCGACGGCGTTGATTGGGTGGGCTTTGCGGGATGGAATCAACTTTTTCCGGTCCCCCAGCGAAGTAATCGCAGAGCCACCCAAACCGACGGAGGTGTTTCGCATCGGCGGGTTGGTCGAAGAAGGCTCAATCGTGCGGGGGCAGGGTGAGACTGTGACCTTTGTCGTCACAGATGGCGGTGAAAGTGTACCGGTGGCCTTTACCGGTGTCCTGCCTGATTTGTTTACCGAAAATCAGGGTATGGTTGGCACAGGCAGCTACGTGAATGGCGTGTTTGAAGCCACTGAAATCCTTGCGAAACACGATGAGACATACATGCCAAAAGAGGTGGTGGATGCGCTCAGGGAACAAGGCGTCTACAAAGAAGGCAGCGATAGCTGAACTCCGCTCAGATTTGAGTAAACGGGCGTTGCGAGGATGAACCTTGCAGCGCCCTTTGTCATTGTTCTGAATTAACCGTTCTCTGCCAGCGTTCTCGGCAATCAGATGCGGAGGATGCCATGCAAACGGTTCGGGATATCGCAAAGCAGATCGTGGCGCGCGAAGGTGGGTTCGTGGACGACCCGGACGACCCCGGCGGCGCGACCAAATACGGCGTCACTATCCATACGATGCGGCGTTTGGGGCTGGATTTGAACGCGGACGGTCAGGTGACGACAGAGGATGTCAGGCTGCTCAGCCTATCGCGAGCCGTCGAGATTTTCGTCACGCATTATTTCGACCGTCCCCGTCTGGCCTTGCTGCCCGAGGGTCTTCAGGCGTCAGTTTTCGACATGTATGTGAATACCGGCGCGCAGGCCGTGAAACTCCTGCAACACTTGCTGCGCGATATGGGGTTTGCGGTGGTGGTTGATGGGGTCATCGGGCCGCAAACCGCGCAGGCCAGCCTCAAGGCGGCCGAAAGGAGCCCAACGGCCTTGGCCGATGCATATGGGATTGCGCGCCGGAACTATTACTTTCGACTGGCCGACCGTCGCCCTGCGTCCCGAAAATACGCGCGAACGCGGGCCGGGGGGAAGGGCGGGTGGATACGCCGGGCGGAAGAGTTCATTTCGGCCCGCTATCACCTGAACGAACGCGAATTTCAGCAAAGGGTTGCGCAATGGGATTGATCTCGGATGTCTTGACGTTTCTGTTCGGAGGCGGGCGCAACGTGGTGCGTGACACCGCTGAGGTATTCCGCGAGAATGCCGAAAACCGCGCTGTCCGGGATGCGACGGTTCAAAGCCAAACGCTTGCGCAGTTTGGGGCCGAGTTTCAGATGCCGCAGAAAGGCGCCTATGACCGGTTCATCGACGGGTTAAACCGCCTGCCGCGCCCCGCGCTGGCGCTGGGAACGATGGGGTTGTTTGTGGCTGCCATGATCGACCCGCTGTGGTTTGCCGCCCGAATGCAGGGAATCGCCTTGGTGCCCGAGCCGCTTTGGTGGCTTTTGGGGGTCATCGTGTCGTTTTATTTCGGTGCGCGACATCAGGTCAAGGCACAGGATTTGCAGCGGGAAATCTCAGCCACAGTCCTGCGCGCACCCCAGGTTGCCGGAAACATCGAGACCCTGAATGCGCTACGTCACACCAGCGTGGGTCGGTCGGATCCTGGCCCTGACGCAGAACTGTCCGAGACGATCTTGACCCCGGACCAGAACCCGGCACTTGAAGAGTGGCGCCGCGCGAAAGCAGCCTGACCCGCGACACTATGTGCGTGCTGTTTAAGCGAAAGTTATTGGTGCTTGCGGCGCAACAGGACTATATCCGAGGCCATGATTACAGAACTCGGTCACTACGCGCTCATCCTCGCCTTCCTCGTTGCGATTGTGCAAACAGTCGTTCCCTTGATCGGCGCGGCCAAAAGGTGGACCGGGTGGATGACATTCGGCGAGACGGCGGCCATCGCTCAGTTCGTTTTGGTCGGGTTCTCTTTCTGTGCATTGGTCTGGGCCTTCACGACTTCGGACTTCTCGCTGCGCATCGTGGTTGAGAACAGCCATTCCGCAAAGCCGATGCTTTATAAGATCAGCGGCACATGGGGAAATCACGAAGGGTCTATGTTGCTGTGGGTCTTTATCGTGGCGATTTTCGGCGGTATGGCAGCGATATTCGGCGCGGGGTTGCCGCCAACGCTGAAAGCACGCGTCTTGGCGGTGCAGGCGGCAATTGGTGTCGCGTTCTATGCCTTTATCCTGTTTACATCGAACCCGTTTGATCGCCTGATCGTCGCTCCGTTTGATGGGCGGGACTTGAATCCTCTGCTGCAAGACCCCGGATTGGCCTTCCATCCGCCCTTCCTGTATCTGGGCTATGTGGGTCTGAGCATGGCCTTCAGCTTTGCCGTCGCCGCCCTGATCGAGGGCCGCGTAGACGCGGCTTGGGGACGGTGGGTACGCCCCTGGACATTGGCCGCATGGGTGTTTCTGACCATCGGTATCGCGCTGGGATCGTGGTGGGCTTACTACGAGCTCGGCTGGGGTGGATTCTGGTTCTGGGATCCGGTTGAGAATGCCTCGTTCATGCCATGGCTTTTGGCGGCGGCGCTGCTGCACTCGGCCATTGTGGTCGAGAAACGCGAGGCGCTGAAAAGCTGGACCATCCTGCTAGCGATCATCGCATTTGGGTTCTCGCTGATCGGCACGTTCATCGTGCGCTCGGGGTTGCTGACCTCGGTCCATGCCTTCGCAAACGACCCGGAACGCGGCGTGTTCATCCTGTTCATTCTTGTGATCTTCATTGGCGGCGCGCTGACGTTGTTTGCCGCACGCGCGCAGGCGATGGAGGCCAAGGGTGTCTTTGGAATGGTCAGCCGAGAAAGCGCGCTGGTGCTGAACAATATCTTGCTGGCCGTTAGCTGTTTCGTGGTCTTTTTCGGAACCATGTGGCCCATGGTGGCCGAGATGGCGTTTGATCGGAAACTGTCCGTTGGGCCTCCGTTCTTCAATGCCGCCTTCACGCCCTTCATGATTGCTTTGGGCCTTGTGCTGCCCATTGGGGCGATTCTGCCGTGGAAGCGGGGTAAGATCGGCAAAGCGGCATATTCGCTACGCTATGCGTTTGTGCTGGCTGTTGCATTGGCCATTCTGGTTTGGGCGATGCAGACCGGCCGCAGCGCCATGGGCCCGGTTGGGCTGTTTCTTGGCGCATGGATCACCTTCGGGGCCGCGGTGGACCTGTGGAGTCGCACGGGCCGTAAAGGCAGTATCCAACGTCTGTTCCGACTGCCTGGTGCGGATTGGGGCAAAGCAGTCGCTCATACTGGGCTTGGCGTCACCATTTTCGCTATTGCGGGTTTGACCGCTTGGGAAGTCGAGGATATCCGCGTCGCACAACCTGGCCAACCTTTCGAGGTTGGGCAATTTACGCTGACACTGGAAGATGTCAGACGGGTTGAAGGTCCCAACTATTTCTCAACAACTGCTGATGTTCGGGTCGAAAAGAATGGTCGTCCGATGGGCAGCCTGCATCCCGAAAAGCGCGACTATCCAGTTGCGCGCATGCCCACAACAGAGGCCGCGATCGACTATCGCTTTTTAGGCGATCTTTATGTTGTGATCGGCGATCAGCAGGCCGATGGCGGCTGGGTCATGCGGACCTATATCAAACCGCTGGCCAACTGGATTTGGGGCGGGTGTATCCTGATGGCGCTGGGTGGTTTCCTCAGCCTGTCGGACCGGCGGTTCCGGGTCGCAGCGGGCGCGCGCAAGGCCCCAAGTGGCGGAGTACCTGCGGAATGAAGCGCTTTTTCCTGATATTCGCCCTAATCGCCTCACCCCTGTTTGCGGTGCAGCCTGATGAAGTGCTGGACGATCCGGTTCTTGAACAACGCGCCCGCGATCTGAGCACCGGGCTGCGGTGCCTTGTTTGCCGCAACGAAAGTATCGACGAAAGCAACGCTGATCTGGCCCGTGACCTGCGCCTATTGTTGCGCGAGCGTCTGGTTGCCGGGGACACGGATGACGAGGCGATCCGGTTCATTGTAGATCGTTACGGCGAGTATGTCTTGCTGAAGCCAACAGTTACGGGGTCGAACCTGATGTTGTGGCTGGCCGGTCCGATCATGCTATTGATCGCCGCTGCGATGGGGTGGAATTTCCTGAGAAAACGTTCGGACGTTCAGGCCGCGGGCTCGGATACGCTCAGCGAGGCGGAAAAGAAGCGATTGGAACAAATTCTCAAGGACTAACCCTTGGTCGGTCTTTCCCTTGTGATGTAATTGCGTCAGGGTTTGCCCAAGACTGTTGTTTGGGGGGATCCTGATGAATTACGAAACCGTGTTGCTCGACATCTCGGACAATCTGGCGGTGCTGACATTGAACCGGCCCGACAAGATGAACGCGATGACAGCGCAGATGCGGGCCGAGGTCGCCTATGCGATGAAACAGGCGGCCGCGAATGCCCGTGCGGTGGTTCTGACCGGCGCTGGTGCAGCGTTTTGTTCCGGGCAGGATCTGGGGGATGCGTCCAGCACCGGCAAGATCGACCTTGAGCGGACCTTGCGCGATGAATACGAACCGATGCTGGAAACGATCTACAACTGCCCCGTGCCGACCATCGCCGCGGTGAACGGTCCGGCGGCGGGGGCAGGGTGCAATATGGCGCTATGTGCCGATGTAGTGATTGCCACGGAAAGCGCCTATTTCCTGCAAGCCTTCGCGCGGATCGGGCTGTTGCCGGATGCGGGCGGCACTTGGTTCACGCCGCGCCAGATGGGGTTTGCCAAGGCGATGGGCGCCGCACTTTTCGCTGACAAGATCAGCGCCCGGCAAGCAGATGAGTGGGGCATGATTTGGGAGGCCGTCCCAGACGCGGAATTCGACGCACATTGGCGCAAACGGGCGACTTATCTGGCAAATGGTCCAACCGCAGGGTTCAGCGCGATCAAGAAAGCGATCCGTGGTACTTACGAAAAAACGCTGGACGAACAACTGACGATCGAGGCCCATTTGCAGGGCGAATGCGGACGTTCGCGTGATTTTGCCGAAGGTGTCGTGGCCTTCATGGAAAAACGCCCCCCGAAATTCGAGGGGCGCTGATCGTCAGGCGCGGCGGCGGCGGCGTGTCCGTCGCTCGGGCACCGCATCCTCACCCGTGCCGTCCGAGGCCGATGAGAACGGCCCCAGCGCATCCGTGATCTGATCCAGAGTAGGGCGCACACCAGGCGGCGCGCTGTCCAGCGCTTCGCGCATCTTGCGCAGGTGATCGGGCATCGTGCCGCAGCAGCCACCGATGATTGTTGCGCCTGCATCGCGGGCCATGGCCGCATACTGGCCCATCAACTCGGGCGTGCCGTCATAGTGGATATGGCCGTTCACATATTTGGGGATACCCGCATTGCCTTTCGAGATCACAGGACGTTCGGTGCCCTGTGCCGCAAAGCCCAGAACTGTACGCAAAATGTCCGATGCTCCGGTGCCGCAATTAGCGCCAAAGGCCACGGGCGGGTTCGGTAGCGTTTCAACCAGTTGCGCCAGGTCGGCCGAAGTCACACCCATCATGGTGCGCCCTGCGGTGTCGAAGCTCATAGTCCCGCACCAGGGCATGTCGGCCAGCGCAAAGGCTTCGGCGGCAGCGCGGAATTCCTCAGGTGCGCTGATGGTTTCAAGCCACAGCACATCGGCACCGCCTGCTTTCAACGCTTCGGCCTGCTCGTGGAACATCTCGACGGCACCTTCATGAGAAAGGCTGCCCACGGGCTCCATAATCTCTCCGGTCGGCCCGACCGAGCCCGCGACGATCACGGTGCGGCCGGCCTTGTCGGCCACCTCACGGCCCAGCTCGGCCCCGATGCGGTTCAACTCAGCCACGCGGTTCTGCGCGTCGTGGAGTTTCAAACGGGCGGATGTACCGCCAAAGGTGTTGGTCAGGAACAGATCGCTGCCCGCATCGACCGAGCCCTGATACAAAGCCTTGATCTTGTCAGGCGCGTCTAAATTCCACAGCTCAGGCGCGTCACCGGATTGCAAGCCCATGTTGAACAGGTTTGTTCCGGTGGCCCCATCGGCCAGAATCGCATCTTTGGTTTCCAGAAGTTTCGTCAGTGCGTTTGTCATTGGGCTATCCCAAAAAGTCGGCGAAGCCGATAAAACTAAGAAGTCCCGTGTCTCATGACCGGGACTTCAAAGCAAATTCATAAATCTCATGAAGATCATGAGGCGGGGCGAATTCCCTCAGTCGGTTTCGCTGAGAACCTGCGCCTTGGCTTGGGGCAGCAGCTCGGCCATCTTGGCACGAATTTCGTCATCCGACGACAGCGAGCCCAGATCGCCAGAGACCTTGCGCACGACATCTTCGTGTCCGGCCTCCTCGAAATCGGCGATCACAACAGTTTTGGCGTATTCCTCAGCGTCGGCACCGGACTTGCCCAGCTTTTCCGCGGCCCACAGGCCCAGCAGCTTGTTGCAACGCGCCTGCGCCTTGAACTGCATTTCCTCATCATGGGCGAATTTGGCTTCAAATGCGTTTTCGCGTTCGTCAAACGTGGTCATGGGTTGGGGACCTCTTCGGTTATATCTTCTTGATTGATGATATGACGATAGCCGCGCCCGGACGCAAGGGATTTGCGCTGCGTCAAAGCCTCTCGGTTTACTGCGCTTGCGGGAAAAGGGGGGTTGGACTATGAGAGCGCCAAGAAGCGGGAATATTCCCGCTCGTCAGTCTGGAAGGGTCGCTTATGGCGCGTCGCAAGAAAATCTACGAAGGCAAGGCAAAAATTCTGTATGAAGGCCCCGAGCCGGGTACGATCGTTCAGTACTTCAAGGATGATGCCACTGCCTTCAACGCGGAAAAAAAAGACGTGATCGACGGCAAGGGCGTTCTGAACAACCGCCTGAGCGAGTTTTTCATGACCGGTCTGAATCAGATTGGCGTTCCGACGCACTTCATCCGCCGCCTGAACATGCGTGAACAACTGGTGCGTAGCTGCGAGATTGTGCCGTTGGAAGTGATCGTGCGCAACTATGCCGCCGGGTCGATGTCCAAACGTCTGGGCATTGCCGAAGGCACGCAATTGCCGCGTCCGATCGTAGAGTATTGCTACAAGGATGACGCTCTGGGTGATCCACTGGTGACCGAGGAACATATCGCCGCCTTTGGCTGGGCCAGCCAGCAGGACATGGATGATATTCTCAGCCTTGCGCTGCGGGTGAATGATTTCCTCAGCGGCATGATGCTTGCGGTGGGTATTCGTCTGGTCGATTTCAAGATCGAGATCGGGCGCGTGTACGAAGGCGATTTCCAGCGCTTGATTATCGCCGATGAGATCAGCCCCGACAGTTGCCGTCTGTGGGACATCGAAAGCGGCCAGAAGCTGGACAAGGACGTGTTCCGTCGCGATCTGGGCAGCTTGACGGATGCCTATTCCGAGGTCGCAAGACGTCTGGGCGTTCTTCCCAAAAGCAATGTGACCAAGCCTACGCTGATCAACTAATCTGCCTCGCTTGCGTGGAATACCGGAAACGCCGTGCCCTTGCGCGGCGTTTTTGCATTTGCGCCTGTTGCCTGCGGCAAACTGCGTGCGGACAAGGGTTGTCGAATGACAAAAGGCGCGCTATCCCCCGCGCAACGGAACGGGCCGCGACTTTTGGCCCTTAGCTGGAGTTGCAGGAATGAAAGCACGTGTGCATGTGATGCTCAAGAATGGGGTTCTCGACCCGCAGGGCGAGGCCGTGCGCCACGCATTGGGTGCCATGGGCTTTGATCAGGTCGAAGGCGTGCGTCAGGGCAAGGTGATCGACCTTGAGCTGGCCGACGGCGCGACCGAAGCCGACGTGACCCAGATGTGCGAAAAACTGTTGGCAAACACGGTCATCGAACGCTACGAGATCGAACTGGTCTAAGCGGATGCGGGCGGCGCGTCTAATCACCTATCGCCAGCCGCTCGAGCTGGCCTCGGTTACCGATCCGGAACCGGGAGAGGACGGTGTGGTTCTACGCGTGCTGGCCTGCGGCGTGTGCCGTTCCGACTGGCATGCATGGTCCGGTGCGGACCCCGATGTTGTCCTTCCCATGATTCCCGGACACGAATTCTGTGGCGAGGTGGTTGCGGTTGGCGCGCGTGTCAGCCGTTGGAAGGCAGGGGATCGGGTGATCGCGCCCTTCATTCTGGCTTGCGGCCATTGTCCGGATTGCGCGCAAGGCCATCAGACAATCTGCGCCGATCAGGTGGTGCCTGGCTTTACCTGCGATGGCGCATTTGCTGAATATGTCTCGGTGGCGCATGCAGATGCCAATCTTTCGGTGTTGCCTGACACAATGGCTCCTGAAATTGCTGCTGCCTTGGGCTGTCGTGTCACGACGGCCTGGCAGGCCCTGGTGGGGCGTGCGCAGTTGCAAGGCGGTGAGTGGCTAGCGGTTTTCGGCGGCGGTGGAGTAGGGATATCGACCCTGTTGCTGGGCAAGGCGCTGGGTGCGCGCGTGATCGTTGTGGATATCGCCGACGACAAGTTGAACTACGCCAAAACTCTGGGTGCAGATGTGGTGATCAACGCGGCGACCAGCAATGCGCCAGAGGCTATTAAGGATATCACCTGCGGTGGTGCCCATGTCGCGATCGAGGCGCTGGGGATCGAAACCACGACAATCGCCGCCATGAAATCCCTGCGTAAGCTGGGTCGCATGGTGCAAATAGGAATGCCCGCCGGACCGCATAGCAACATGACCTTGCCGATGGATGCGCTTTATTCCGGTCAGCTTGCCGTATTCGGAACCCGCGGTATGCCCAGCTGGCGCTACCCCTCGCTTTTGTCGTTGATCGCAGGGGGCAGTGTTGACCTGAGCCCACTGGTGACGCGGCATATTTCTTTGTCCCAGGTAAGTGAAGAACTTGCCGCCTTTGACCACCCGACGCCGCCCGGCGTTGCCGTTGTCACCGATTTCACGCATTAGGAGGCCCCGCCATGCGCGCAGCAGTCATCGTATTTCCCGGCTCCAACTGTGACCGGGACCTGGCCGTGGCCTTTGAACAGGCCGGTTTTCAGGTCGACATGGTCTGGCACAAGGATGCCGCTCTGCCCGAGGGCGTGGATATCGTGGGCGTGCCCGGCGGGTTCTCGTACGGTGACTACCTGCGTTGCGGTGCGATTGCCGCGCAGTCTCCTATCTGTAAGGCGGTTGTCGATCATACCGACCGTGGTGGCTATGCCGTGGGTATTTGCAACGGCTTTCAGATCCTGACCGAAACCGGGATCTTGCCGGGGGCGCTGCTGCGCAATGCGGGCCTGAAGTACATCTGCAAGACCGTCGGCCTGAAAGTTCAAACCAGCGACAGCGCCTTTACGCAGGGCTACAACGCAGGTGACGAGATCGGCGTGCCGATTGCCCATCATGACGGAAACTATTTTGCTGACGACGCAACATTGTCCACGCTTCGTGATCAAGATCGCATCGCATTCACCTATACCGAGAATCCGAATGGCTCGGTCGGGGACATCGCAGGCATCCTCTCGGAAAACCGCAGGGTTCTCGGGATGATGCCGCACCCTGAACGGGCGGCGGATCAGGGCCATGGCGGCACGGACGGAACGGCATTGTTCCGCGCATTATCAGGCGTTCTTGCTCCGGCGTGACTTGAGGAACCGATTCAGCCCGCGTAGTTTCCGGGGCATGAGTTCCGACAATCGTTCAGGCTGGTCTTCTTTCAAGACCCCGTTTCAAGGCGCCCCTTTGGGGTGGCGATTGCGCGTTGCGGTCACGGTTCTTCTTCTGGCAACCGTGGCGACGATTTGGGTCACGAACCGGTTGCTGATCGACCGCTTTACCGAATCCACGCGCAACCGCGCTGAACTGCGGCTGGCTTTGTACTCCGGAAATTTGCTGAGCGAACTACGCCGCAATGCTATTGTTCCGCAGCTTCTGGCGCGCGATCCCAGCCTGATCTCGGCCTTGCAGTCCAGTGACTATACGCTTTCCAGCCAACGCTTGATTTCATTTGTCGAGGAAATAGGCGCGGCCTCTCTGATGCTGTTGGACGGCGATGGTCTGACACGGGCGGCGACGGACAGGAACCGTCTTGGCGAAGGGCACAGAAACTCGCCTTATTTCATTGATGCGGTTCGCTCCAACGCGACGATCTTTACCGTGATCCAGACGGAGTCTGGTGGATACAGCTTTGTTTATTCGCGTCGGATTGAGGCAAATGCCGAAGTCCTCGGTGTCATCGTGGTCGAGGTCGATCTGCAAAAGTTCGAACGCGCTTGGGCCGGAATCTCGGATGCCGTTATGGTGGCGGACAGCACCGGGACCGTGATCCTTTCGACCGAACCCAAATGGCGCGGACTGGACGAAAACACTGCCATTCAACGCCAATCGCCGGATTCTGCCATCGAACGCGCCATACGCGCGACGGCCGATTGGACAGCCCTGCCTGCCGACGCCTATGTGCAGGGCGAGGCCGTGATGCGTATGGAAACCCGCATTCCGTTTCGTGGATGGAAGATGACATCATTCACGACCTATTCCTCTATCCGCGAAAAAGTGAACAGCGTCATCGCGTTGGAGATCATGGGCTTCGCGATTCTTCTGGCGCTGGCCTTCTATGCGCTCAGCCGCCGAGCCACGTTCCGCATGACGCTGTTTCAGCGCGAGTCGGCAGAGCTTCGCGCATTAAACGCCCGCTTGCAGCGGGAAATTGCTGAACGTGAACGGGTAGAAAAGACGCTGGAAGTGGCTGAGCAGACGCTGGCTCAAAGCTCGAAACTTGCGGCGTTGGGTGAGATGTCGGCAGCCGTCAGTCATGAGCTTAATCAACCTCTGGCTGCAATGAAAACCTATCTGGCCGGGGCACGCCTTTTGCTGCGCCGCAACCGTCCCGAAGAGGCATTGGCCAGCTTTGGTCGCATAGACGGGCTGATTGAGCGGATGGGGGCGATCACCCGCCAGCTCAAGTCTTACGCAAGAAAGGGGGCGGACGCGTTTTCCCCTGTAAATCTTGGCGAAGCGCTGGCCTCGGCCTTGTCAATGATGGAACCGCAGTTGCGGCAACGCCATGTTAAGATCACTCAGATTCTGCCCGAAGAACCGGTATTGGCCATGGGCGACCGGATGCGGATCGAGCAGGTTATGGTAAACCTCTTGCGCAACGCGCTGGACGCCACCAAGTCAGTATCTGAGCCCGACGTTGAAATCATTTTGGCAGCAGGCGATATGGCGGTGTTGACGGTGCGCGACAATGGGCATGGTATCGAAGATATCGAGAACCTGTTCGAGCCGTTCTATACAACCAAGCAGCCGGGCGACGGGGTTGGGCTGGGGCTTGCCATCTCCTCTGGGATCGTGAACGACCATGGGGGACGGCTGACCGCCCGCAACAGTCCCAACGGGGGCGCGGTGTTCGAGATGCAGTTGCCAATACTTGGAAGCGATGGCCTAGAGGCCGCGGAATAACGGGGTAAGAAAATGGCACAAGCCATGAAGATCGCCATTGTGGACGACGAACAGGATATGCGCCAGTCGATCAGTCAATGGCTGGCACTGTCGGGATATGACACCGAAACCTTTGCCAGCGCCGAGGATGCGCTCAAGGTATTAGGGCCGGACTACCCCGGCATCGTGATCTCGGACATCAAGATGCCCGGTATGGACGGCATTCAGTTGCTGAAGAAACTCATGGGCGCGGACAGTACACTGCCGGTCATCATGATCACCGGGCATGGGGACGTGCCTATGGCGGTTGAGGCGATGCGCGTGGGCGCGTTCGACTTTCTGGAAAAGCCCTTCAACCCCGACCGGATGTCCGAACTGGCCAAACGCGCCAGCAACGCCCGTCGTCTGACGCTCGACAACCGGGCTTTGCGGCGTGAGTTGTCCGATGGCACCCAGATCATGAGCAAACTGATCGGGGCCAGTCCGGTCATGGAGCGCCTGCGTGAAGATATTCTGGATCTGGGACAGGCCGATGGGCATGTTCTGATCGACGGTGAAACCGGAACTGGCAAGACATTGGTGGCGCACGCTCTGCACGCCGTAGGCAGTCGGGCAGGTAAGAAATTCGTCCTGATCTCATGCGCAGCCTTGGAGGAAGAGGCGCTGTCCAAACGGTTGTTCGGGCCTATGATGCCCGAGGATGCGCAATTGCCTGCCATTGAAGAGGCGCGTGGCGGCACGCTGGTGCTGGAAGATGTCGAAGCGTTGAGCGACACGTTGCAGGCGCGATTGCTGAGCGTGATGAATGATCAGGGCACACCTGCCGAGACCCGCATTATCGCAATTTCGAATTTGCAGGAAGCGGGAAAGACCTCGGAAGATGTTCTGCGACCGGACTTGTTCTATCGGTTGGCTGCGCTGCGCATCACCATGCCGCCGCTGCGCCAGCGCGGCGAAGATATCCTGACGCTATTCACGCGCCTTAGCGAGCAATTTGCCGAGGAATATGGCTGTGATGCACCGCAGGTCAGTGCGCAGGAGGCCGCGCAGCTGTTGCAGGCACCGTGGCCGGGTAATGTGCGGCAGCTTATTAACATTGCGGAACGTGCGGTTCTGCAATCACGGCGCGGGTCTGGAACGATCGCATCGTTGTTGATGTCGGATCATGAAGAGATGCAACCGGTTATGACCACAGAGGGCAAGCCGCTGAAAGAATATGTTGAGGCGTTCGAGCGGATGCTAATCGACAATACCATGCGCCGACACAAAGGCTCGATCGCTTCGGTGATGGATGAGCTGTGTCTGCCGCGTCGGACGTTGAACGAAAAGATGGCGAAATACGGGTTGCAACGCTCGGACTATTTGTGACGGTTGGGAGGGGGCCAGCCCCCTCTTGAGCCTGTGGCTCAATTCACC
>NZ_JBQFOV010000017.1:0-83944 GCF_056533885.1 Ruegeria sp. F12
ACAGGTCCCGGGTGATAGGAGATTAGCCTTAATTTTGGGTAAAAAAAGAATATAAAAAACATAAATATAGAAAAATAGGAGGGGAAACTTTCAGTTTCCCCTCTATTTTTTGGTGTTTTTCCCGGTTACTGGTTCGCGTGGGCGGTCAATTTAAAAAGTTCCAGACTCCGACTGCCCGGCCGGGGGCACGGGCCTCGGTATAATCAACAAAATTGGAGGAACACCATGACAACCAAGATTGTCATCGGACTGGACGGGACAGAAACCGGAGAACGCGCGATCGCATTTGCCAAAGATTTGGCTGAGCGGATCGGGACGTGTGAATTGCTGGTGGTTTATGTCATCGAATGGTCCCCGTTTACATTTCAGACACCGGAAGAAAACGCCCTGCGTCACAAGCGCCGCGAGGAAGAGGTTGAACTGGCCACGACGCGTATCATCGCGCCTGCGGTCGATGCGCTCAAAGCCGCCGGGTTCGAGGCACATGGTATCGTGCGTCACGGCGACGTTGCAGAAACGCTCAACAAGATCACCGTCGAAAACGGCGGCACACAGATCATCGTAGGACGCGCCTCCGCCGATGGGTTCAAGAAACGCCTGTTTGGCAGCTCGACCCAAAATCTGGTCATGCATGCCGATGTGCCGGTCACGGTCGTGAACTGATGGGAGAGACAAGAATGAGAATGCTCAAACAATTTGGCGCTTTCGCCGCTGGAGCCTTTGCCGCTGGTCCTGCCCTGGCGCAAGAGGCTCCGGGTCTCGACGAAAAGATCAATCAGGCGTTCGCCGATTTCACCGGCCCCTTCGTCAGCTTCATCTTCGCACCGTTTCCGGGAACCGGTTTCCCGTGGATCGTAGGTTGGTTGGTGATCGCCGCCACGGTGTTCACAGTTTATTTTGCCTTCGTGCAATTGCGCTTCTTCAGCCACGCGATCAGCCTTGTCAAAGGCGACTACTCCGACCCCAATGATGCAGGCGAGGTCAGCCACTTTCAGGCGCTTGCAACGGCGCTGTCGGGTACAGTCGGCCTTGGAAACATCGCCGGCGTGGCGGTGGCCATCGGTATCGGCGGGCCGGGTGCTACGTTCTGGATGATCGTCGCAGGTCTGCTGGGAATGGCCTCGAAATTCACCGAATGTACGCTGGGTGTGAAGTACCGCAACGAATACGAGGACGGTACCGTTTCGGGCGGTCCGATGTATTACATGTCCAAGGGGTTCAGTGAACTGGGCTTGCCGGGCGGTAAGATTCTGGCCGTTCTGTTCTCGATCTTCTGTATTCTTGGCGCGCTGGGTGGGGGTAATATGTTCCAGGCCAATCAGGCGCACCAGCAGATCGCTGGCATTGTCGGAGACTATCCGGGTTGGATCACAGGTCTGGTCTTTGCGGGTATCGTCTTTGCCGTGATCGTAGGCGGCCTGAAATCCATCGCCAGCGTAACCGAGAAGGTCGTGCCCTTCATGGGTGTCATGTATGTATTGGCCGCGTTGGTCATCATCATCATGCACGCGGATCAGATCGGCTGGGCTTTTGGTCAGATCTTCGCAGGTGCCTTCACCGGTCTCGGCGTGGCTGGCGGCATGGTCGGCGCGCTGATCCAAGGCTTCCGGCGTGCGGCGTTCTCGAACGAAGCAGGCGTGGGTTCTGCGGCGATTGCGCACTCGGCTGTGCGGACCAAGGAACCGATCACAGAGGGCTTTGTGTCACTGCTCGAGCCATTCATCGATACAGTCGTGATCTGTACCATGACTGCGCTTGTGATCATTATCACTCAGCAGCTGATCGTCGATCCGGCAACTGGCAACTACATGCTGAACGAAGCGGGCAACGCGATTGCAACTGTAGATGGCAATACGGGCGTCAGCCTGACCTCGGCAGCGTTCGGGAGTGCGTTTGGTTGGTTCCCGTTCATTCTGGCCATTGCGGTGGTGCTGTTTGCTTTCTCGACCATGATCAGCTGGTCCTACTATGGCCTTAAGGCCTGGACCTATCTGTTCGGCGAAGGCCACACTAAAGAGCTGATCTTCAAGATCATCTTCTGTGTGTTTGTGGTGATCGGTGCGGCGGCCAACCTTGGCCCGGTCATCGACTTCTCGGATGCGGCGATCTTCGCCATGGCGGTTGTGAACGTCTTCGCGCTGTATTTCCTGATGAAGATTGTACGTCAGGAGCTGGCGAGCTATGCGGCCCGGCTGAAAAGCGGCGAAATCCGCAAGTTCGGCCACTAAATCCTTTCACCGGGGCGGCCTGCGTCGCCCCGGTGCCAGACCAGCCGCAAAATAAGCAGATTCTGGTCCAAACCCCCTTGCCAGTATGATCGAACTTGCGTAAACGGCGCATCTGTTGCGTGACCGGCCGAGATGGCATGCCGAGTCGCGTCTGAAACCGAACCCGAGAATAGGAGACGGAAATGCCTAAGATGAAGACCAAGTCGAGCGCCAAGAAGCGCTTTAAGGTGACTGCGACCGGTAAGGTCCTTGCTGGCCAGGCCGGCAAACGGCACGGAATGATCAAGCGGACCAAGAAATTCATCCGCGACGCCCGTGGCAACACCACCCTGTCCGCCCCCGACGCCAAGATCGTCAAGGGCTACATGCCCTACGACCGCTAAGAGGAGATACCAACATGTCCCGCGTTAAAGGTGGAACCGTAACTCACGCCCGTCACAAGAAGGTCATCAAGGCCGCCAAAGGTTACTATGGCCGCCGCAAGAGCACCTTCAAGGTTGCCCGTCAGGCCGTCGACAAGGCCAACCAGTACGCAACCCGCGACCGCAAGAACCGCAAGCGCAATTTCCGCGCGCTGTGGATCCAGCGTATCAACGCTGCTGTCCGTTCGCATGACGAGGCTCTGACCTATTCCCGCTTTATCAACGGCCTGAACCTGGCCGGCATCGAAGTGGACCGCAAAGTTCTGGCCGACCTGGCCGTGCACGAACCGGAAGCGTTCGGCGCGATCGTCGCCAAAGCTCAGGCCGCTCTGGCTGCCTGATCCTCTGAATACAGAGACAGTGAAGGAAAGGCCGTCCCATTCGGGGCGGCTTTTTATTTTCATCTATCGATTGTAACTTACCATCGTTCTCAAAATTTGGTTTCGAATGGTTGTTATTTTTTTCATAGGCTACTTGGCTTTTTTCATCGCTTTTTCGGTTTCTTATTCGCTTGGCAAAGGCCGCTCGCTTAAAGGTGGGCTGTTCTTTCTGGGAATACTTTTAGCAGTTGTTGCAGGAGCAATAGCCTTTGGCATGACGCGTAGCGTTCCCGACGATCTCAGTGCCCAAATTTCGCAGTTGGCCACGGCGTATTTTCTTTTGGTTCCCGTTTCTAGCGTTGGACTTGGAATGGCGGTTGCGAGTTTGGTTGGGTACTTTGAGGGAAGTAGAGTTACTCAGGTGGTCATTCTCTCCGTGGCTGCGTCCCTTCCGATTGGTGTGGGCTTGATAATGTATCAGCAGAACGAGAGCGTTGAACGCACGAAGGAGCGTTTCCGGGCTGAGATGGAGCTAACGAACGTGTCTGGAGCATTTGGTTCGAATGTAGTCACGATACCAGTATCCCCCATCGTTTCCATTGGAACGCGGTGCAAAGTCGAGCAGGGCCAAAGCCCTAACACTTGCAATGCCAGCTTTGGCCAACCGAATACCTATGAGTTTTTCCAAGGATTTGAGGCGACGGACCTGGACTTTTCTTGGTTGGTCATTCGGAATCCCGGTAATGATTGTTGGGTCAAGGCCAATTGCGAGCAGTTCGAGGAATGGTGTTCGCGACGTACAGATTTGGCTGATAGCGCTTGGTGTTGGGGCGAGCGCGAAATCGCGGTAAAAATGCGAAGCGACCCTAAACAACAAAATGAGGAAGATCTCGATGTTCCTCTCTTAAAGCTGTCCAGCCCCATTCCTGACCTACGCGCTCGTTGCCGATACCACCCAAAAACCGTGAATTGCAAAGTTCATTTTCTAGTCGCGCATGATATCCGAACGATCCTGTCAATAAGCGAAATTGTGCCGGGGCGTGAAGAGGCAGCTGTCCTAGAAGCAAAGGCTTATGTAGATCGTTTATGGTCGGAAATGACGGGTGAATAAAAAAAACCGGCGCGAGATACGCCGGTTTTCAGGTATTCCGAACAGTAGGGTGTTACCCGAACACACGCCCCAACGCGCCGTCGACGGCGTCGGTGATCTGGTCAATATCGTCCGGCGTCGCGATTAGCGCTGGCGAGAAACACAGCGTGTTGTTCTTGCCGGGAACCGAGCGGTTGGTCACGCCGATGATCACACCCTGCGCCATGCAGTCGGCCACAACGGCCTGTGCCATCTTTTCGTTCACCGGTTCGCGGGTTGACCGGTCCGAGACCAGCTCGGCCCCAAGGAAAAGGCCTTTGCCGCGCACGTCGCCGATGACCTTGTGCTTCTCCATTAGCGCCTGAAGGTTGCCCATCATTCGCGCGCCCATATCGGTGCAGTTTTGCAGCAGGTTCTCATCTTCGATGATCCGCATGTTCTCGATCGCCGCTGCCGGACCGGCCGTACAGCCGCCAAAGGTCGAGATATCGCGGAAATAGTTCATCGGGTCGTCCGCGTTGTCCTTGAACATGTCAAAGATTTCCTCGGTTGTGACCAGACAGGCAATCGCCGCATAGCCCGAAGCAACGCCCTTGGCCATGGTCACAAAATCAGGCTGCACGCCATATTGCTGATAGCCGAACCAAGTACCGGTGCGGCCAACACCACAGACGACTTCATCAATATGCAGCAGAATGTCGTATTTCTTGCAAATCTCTTGCACGCGCTGCCAATACCCTTCGGGGGCTTCGATGACACCACCACCGGCGGTCACAGGCTCAAGGCACAGGGCACCTACAGTGTCGGGGCCTTCGCGCAGGATGACCTCTTCGATCTGATCAGCAGCCCATTCGCCGAAATTCTCTTCGGGTGCGCCGCCCAACTCGTGCTTGCGGTATTCCATGCAATGGGGCACCCGCACGAAATCAGGCGCGAAGGGGCCGTATTGCGCGTTACGCTCATCCTGACCGCCCGCCGACATTGCCGCCAGGGTCGAGCCGTGGTAGTCGCGGTCGCGGTACAGGATCTTGGTCTTCTTGCCGCCGTATTTTTTGTGGGCGATCTGACGGACCATCTTGAAGGCTTTCTCATTCGCCTCAGAGCCCGAGTTCATATAGTAGACGCGGCTCATCCCCGGCATTTTGTCGATCAGCTTTTCCGCAAAGATCGACCCCGGAATCGAGCCAGCCGATTGGGCGAAATAACACAGCTTCATCAGCTGGTCATAGACCGCCTTGCAGATCGATTCGCGGCCATAGCCTACATTCACCGTCCAGACCCCGCCGGATACGGCATCCAGATGTTCCTTGCCTTTCTGGTCCCAGACGCGCATCCCCTTGCCCTCGACAATGATGCGCGGGTCGTTGGTTTCAAACGGTTTATGCTGGATCAGGTGGTGCCAGATATGGGCGCGGTCGGCCTCGACTACGCGGGAAAGATCGTTTTCGTTGAACGTGCCGTCCATGACATGTCCTTTCGCAAAGTGTGGGTGCGTAAGCGGCGGAGCAGGAGCCCCGGCCCTTGACTATTCGATGGCTCAGATCACCGCGAAAGACCACCGGTAGATAGGGCCAGATTGCACTATCGCGTATTGCCAGTCTATGTCGTATTCATACGGGTTTGTCAGGCGCGCGTCTTTGTGATCAAGTCGCGCGACAGATACTGAGGGAGGATGCGCTGATGACCGCGGCAAATATCTATGAGCGTCATTTGGACAAGGGCAGGGCGAACTACACGCCCCTGTCACCGCTGAGCTTCATCGACCGCACGGCTCAGATCTACCCAGACTACCCGTCCGTCGTTTACGGCGCGCGACGTTATAGCTGGGCGGAAACCTACGCGCGCTGTCGCCGAATGGCCGGTGCTTTGGTTGCACGGGGGATTGGCAAGGGCGACACCGTATCAATCATCGCGGCTAACATCCCAGAGATGTACGAGGCGCATTTCGGTGTCCCCATGACCGGCGCCGTTCTGAACGCCATCAACACAAGGCTGGATGCCCCGATCATTGCCTTCATCCTGAACCACGCGGAATCCAAAGTACTGCTGGTCGATCCCGAGTTCTCGGGCGTCGTGAAAGAGGCGCTGACGCAGGTCGATCACGATCTGCTGATCATTGATATCGAAGATGACAGCTATGAGGGGGGCGAGAAGCTGGGTGCGCTGACCTATGACGCTCTGCTGGCCGAGGGGGATCCCGAATACGCGTGGTCTCTGCCGGGTGACGAATGGGACGCGATCACGCTGAACTATACCTCTGGTACCACGGGCAACCCCAAGGGGGTTGTCTATCACCACAGGGGTGCGGCCCTGAACGCACAGTCGGACCTGCTGGATTGGGACATGCCCAAGCATTCGACCTATCTGTGGACGTTGCCGATGTTCCACTGCAACGGCTGGTGTTTCCCTTGGGCGATGGCGGCCAATGCAGGCGTCTCGGTCTGTTTGCGCGCGGTGCGGGCCGAACCGATCTATGCCGCCTTCCGCGACGAAAAAGTCACCCATTTCTGCGGCGCTCCCATCGTGCTGAACATGCTGGCCAACGCACCCGAGGCACTCAAGGATTTCGACCAGAAGATCAAGGTGATGACCGCAGGGGCCCCGCCCCCTGCCGCCGTGATTGCGAATATGGAAGGGATGGGGATCGAGGTTACACATGTCTACGGCCTGACCGAAACCTACGGTCCATCGGTCGTCTGCGCCTGGAAAGATGAGTGGAACGAAAAACCGGCCGATGAGCGCGCTGCGCTGAAGGTCCGGCAGGGGGTGCGCTACACGGCACTGTCCGGTCTGATGGTGGCCGACCCTGAAACGCTGGAGCCGGTCCCTTCCGACGGGGAGACCATGGGCGAGATCTTCATGCAGGGCAATGTGGTGATGAAGGGCTATCTCAAGAACCCCGATGCCACCGACAAGGCGTTTAACGGCGGCTGGTTTGCCTCGGGTGACCTGGGGGTGATGCACCCCGACGGCTATATCGCGCTCAAGGACCGGTCCAAGGACATCATTATTTCGGGAGGCGAGAATATCTCATCGGTCGAGGTCGAGGATATCCTCTACAAACACCCCGCTGTGATGGAGGCTGCCGTGGTTGCCCGCCCCGACGAGAAATGGGGTGAGACACCGTGCGCATTTGTCGAACTCAAACCCGATGCACAGACGACTGACGCAGACATCATCGCCTTTTGCCGCGATCACATGGCCCATTTCAAGGCACCCAAAACGGTGGTGTTCGGGCCGCTGCCCAAGACTTCGACGGGAAAGGTGCAAAAGTTCAAGCTGCGCGATCAGGCCAAGGCTCTGGGCTAAGTGCCCGTTCGATCAAAGATCGTCAGGTCCAACATTAGCATTTCGCCCATCCAGATGGCACGATCCCGGTGATCCTCAAGATGCTGGCCAGTTTCGGGATGCGTAAAGATGGTGAGCCCGTGTCGGTTCAGCATCAGCCATGGAATAACCTGATCAAACGCGTCGGGCGCAAATGCCAGCTGACAGCTCCAGCGCGGATGTGGGCCAACGTTCTTGGCGTGCATTCGGCCGACCTCAACAGGGAACAAGCGGCCCGCCTTTTCGCAAAGCTGTTGCGCGACTGTTTGAGAATGAGCATCGAAATAGACATGGGCGTGATAGCCGGTGATTTCGGGCATAGGGGTCTCCATCATTGCTGAGACGATCTTAATAAACCAGCGTCGCGTCTTTCCCTATCCGCATGGGTACACAGACCCTGTGCAGTCAGTCAGGCGCGTGCCGGTCCGGGTGAGCCTGCGCAAAAGCGGGCAGGTCTGCGCAGGTAGCGTCGACACTCAAGATACGGGGTAGCCCGGTCAGATCGACCTGCCAGCGACGTGCATTATACATCTGCGGGATTAGACACAGATCGGCCAAACCGGGCTGAGTGCCGGTACAATAGGGGGCTTGTTCGAAACCGTTCAGCAATGCTTCGAACGCCAGTAGGCCGGGACGGATGAAATGGCGCATCCAATCGCCCGGCATGCCTTCGGCGCTGCCACTTAATGTCGTTGCGTGGCGCGCGACCGACAGGTTGCAGACCGGATGCAGATCTACGGCGATGGATTGCGCCAATGCCAAAGCCTGCGCGCGAGCCGCTGGCTCGGCAGGCAGCAAGCCCATACCGCGGGTCTGATCCAGATAGTCGATGATCGCCAACGACTGGGTCAGACGCAGCCCGTCTATCTCAAGAACAGGCACCAGGCCTTGCGGATTGCGGGCCAGATGCACGTCGGACCTGTGATCGCCCGCCACCAGGTCGACCGAAACTGCCTGATACGAAATCCCGGCGAGGTTCAGCGCGATACGCACCCGATAACTGGCCGAAGACCGCCAATAATCATATAGGATCACACTCATCCGGATCTCCCTACTAGATCAATCCCCAGGCAGCGTGGCCGTTTTCAAAGCTTGTGACAACACCTCGGCATCACCGATGTGGTTGGCCAGAACCAAGATCAGCCGCGCATTCAACGCGTCGCTTTGGTCCTTTCCCAGCCCTTCATGCGAGGCTAACAACTGCGCATAGAAGTCGTCTGCGCTGTCGAAATTGGGGGTGAGGATCAGATCAGCCATCCTGCTTACTCCTTTCCTGTGGCCCGGCGCATCGCCTGCCGGAACGCGTTTTCTTCGAAATTGTCCCGCCGCGCCGCCACATGTTGGTCTGGGCGGATCAGATAGACGGCACTGGTCGCATCGCCCAGATAGCGGCGCTTCAGCTCAAGCGTCAGGTCATCCTTGACCGAAAGTGCGAGTCGTGTGGCCTCGACTCCGTCTTCTTCGATCCGGTCAGGAGCGTCAGCGTCGATGGTCAGCAAAGTGAATTTGCCCGCCAGTTTTGACAACAAGAATTCGTCGCCCAATGGCGCATCAGGGCAGGCCGCGCCGGGGCAGGTCAGGTCCGGCCCGCTAAGCGCATCAGCCGAACTGAGCGACGATCCCTCGTAGGTACACGGCGTGCTCAGCCGCCCGGAATTGACCAGCGGGCGTGCGAATTCGTAGTGCTCGCTCAGGTCTAGAACTGCATCGCGCATCAGGCGCGACATCTCGGATTTCGGCGTGATGAAATCGGTCGAGCGGGTGGAGTTCTGGATATTCTCATCCGCTGCCTGCACGCGCTCGCGGCTATAGCTGTCCAATAGCAGCTCGGGTGCCCGACCGTCGATGACCAGCTTCAACTTCCAGCACAGATTGTCGGTGTCCTGAATTCCCGAATTCGCCCCGCGCGCGCCAAACGGGCTGACCTGATGGGCGCTGTCCCCTGCAAAGAGCACACGGCCATAGCGGAACCGTTCCATCCGGCGGCATTGAAACGTGTAGATCGACACCCATTCAAGTTCGAACGCCACATCCTCGCCCAGCATTGCCTTGAGGCGCGGGATAACGTTTTCGGGGCGTTTCTCGCGCTCTTTGTCGATGTCCCATCCCAGTTGCAGATCGATGCGCCAGACATTGTCGGGCTGTTTGTGCAGCAGCGCGGATTGACCCCGGTTGAAAGGTGGATCGAACCAGAACCAGCGCTCGGTCGGGAAATCAGCCTCCATCACCACATCGGCGATCAGGAAGTTGTCCTCGAACACGCGGCCTTCGAAATCCAGCCCCAGCATCCGGCGGGTGGGAGAATGCGCGCCATCGCACGCAATCAGCCAGTCGGCTTCGACGTTATAGGGGCCCTCTGGCGTCTCGACCTCAAGCTTGACGTGATCGTCATGGGTGCCGATCGCCTCGACCTTGTTGCGGCCGCGAATTTCGATCGGTGCGCCTTCGGCCTGCAAAGCGCGGACACGGTCGACCAGAATTTTCTCAAGATGATATTGTTGCAGGTTCACGAAGGCGGGGTTGGCAAAGCCTTTTTCGGGCAGCAAGTCGAACTCATAAACTTTGCGGTCGTCGAAAAAGACCTTGCCTGCTTCCCATTGAACCCCGGTTTCTGCCATCGGTTTGCCACAGCCCAGCCGGTCGGCAATATCCAATGTACGTTGTGAAAAGCAGATCGCGCGGCTGCCGAAACTGACCTTGTCATTGTCATCCAGCACCACGACCTCGACCCCTTGCTGCGCCAGATCGATGGCGGCGCTCAGGCCAACGGGACCGGCGCCCACAACGATCACCTTGTGGCGCACAGGCGTTGCAGTGTCCTGATCCGGGCTGCGATCATACGCATAAAGGGGTGTTTCGAAGATCTTGTTCATAGGCTCTCTCCCCGGTGCCTTGGCGCGAAACTCCGTGTCTCTGGCGGGACTGGGCCAGAGGGTCTTCCCGAATGGTTCCATCGAAACTCCGGCCGCAAAACGATCTGGATCAAATGCGACGCTATGTCCCTAGGCTTGCAGGGCCTCCCACATCTCCAGATCCCGTTGGGCGGTCCATATGCGCGGCGTGTCAATACCGCGGGCTTCGTCATAGGCGCGGGCGACGTTGAAGGGCAGGCAGTGTTCATAAATCGCGTAATCGGCAAATTTCGGATCACACTCGGCACGTACGGCGTCCCACGCTTCTTTAAGCGATCCTCCACGCGCCGCGACCTTTGCAGCAGGAAGGTAGGTGCTGTCGACGAAATCGCGGGTGTTTTCGATGGCGGCATTGACCATGTTCTTACCGATCAGAGCGTCTCCGCGTCCCGGCGCGATGGCGTCCACGTCGAACCATTTGATCGCATCCAGCGTATCGCCCCAGTCGCCGAAGTGCCCGTCGCCGCAGTAGCAGGCCGAGTGGTATTCGACGATGTCGCCTGTGAACATGACATTCTGATCAGCCACATGGATGACGATATCACCCGCCGTATGGGCGCGGCCCAGATGCATCAGGTCGACCCGGCGGTTGCCCAGATAGACCGTCATCGTATCGCTGAAGGTGGTGGTGGGCCACGTCAGGCCGGGGATGCTTTCATGCCCCTCAAAAAGGCGGGGAAAGCGTTGGAATTCGCTGTCCCAATCCTCTTGTCCGCGTTCCACGACCATAGCGCGGGCCATATCCGACATCAGGATTTGCTGCGCTCCGAAGGCGCTGGCCCCAAGCACGCGCACGGCGTGGTAGTGGGTCAACGCCACATGGGTGATCGGTTTGTCGGTGACCGAGCGGACGCAGTCGATGACCTTCTGCGCCAGACGGGGGGTGGCCTGGGCCTCGATAATCATGACGCTGTCATCGCCGATGATGACGCCGGAATTGGGATCGCCCTCGGCGGTGAAGGCATAGAGCCCTTCGCCGATTTCCGTGAAGCTGATCTTTTTTTCGGACATGTCCCCTTGGGACGCGAAAGCCTTGGCCATGTTGGGTTCCTTTTTCCGAGCCGTGTGCGGATTGCGGTGTTGCACCGCCTCCGGCGGCCGTATTTTTGACGAGAAGAAGGGCTGGGTTCACCTTTTATAGGGGTCGTCCAATGCGGACAGAAGGGTGCCGGTGCAATCTCCGAAGCCGATTGTGTAGCCGTCGCCTATGGCGGATCCGGTTAGGGTCAGAGTGTCGCCGTCCTCGATAAAGCTACGGGTCTCGCCAGTGTCGAGGGTCAGGGGTTCCTTACCGCCCCAGCTGAGTTCCAGAAGTGAGCCGCGCTCGGGTTTTGTGGGGCCAGATATCGTGCCCGATCCCAGTAGGTCGCCGGTGTTCATCGGGCAGCCCGAGGTCGTGTGATGGGCCAGTTGTTGGGCTGCAGAATAGTACATCTGGTTGTAATTCGTACGCGCGATCGTAGTGGCGGGCTTGCCAGCGGGGGCCATCGTAACGGACAGGTCGATGTCATAGAGCATGGGTCCACAATCTTTGAGGTGATCCAGCAGCTCATGTTCGCGGGCTGGGGTGTCACAGCGGAATGGCTCCAGCGCGGCTTTGGTCACGATCCAGGGGCTGATCGAGGTGGTCGTGGCCTTGGCCTGGAAGGGACCCAATGGCTGATATTCCCAGGCCTGGATATCGCGGGCGGACCAATCGTTTAGCAGAACATAACCAAAGATGTTGTCGTCCGCCTCCTGCACCGAGATCGGGCCTTCCGACGGTGTGCCCACAATGGCGCCCATCTCAAGCTCAATGTCAAAGCGGCGGCTGGGCAGGAAGGCCGGGCGGTCGTGATCGGGAGACTTCAATTGGCCCCACGGACGACGGATATCCGTGCCCGACACAACAACGGACGAGGCGCGGCCGTTGTAGCCGATGGGAATGTGCAGCCAATTGGGTGGTAGCGCATTTTCGGGCCCGCGGAACATGGTGCCAACATTCTGTGCGTGGTGGCGGCCTGCGTAGAAGTCGGTGTATTCGCTGACTGCGAAAGGCAGGTGCATCTCGGCATCACTTTGAGCCACGAGCAGGGGTTCGACTTGCCCTTGTTCTTCCGATCCGTCGGCCAAAAGACTGTTCAGGCGCGCGCGCAGGGCAGCCCAGACGGCCGGGCCTTGCTCCATCAGTGGGTTCCAAAAGGGCAGGTCAAACAAGGGCTCATCCGTCAGGACGATCAGGCCATTGGCCTCGGCCGTGGTGATGTCGAGGATCATGTCTCCAATCGCCACTCCGCAGCGCGGTTCACCGTCTTCGGTGGAAAACACACCGTAAGGCAAGTTGTTCAATGGGAACGGATGGTTGGCGGCGTTGGCCGAAGCCACCCAGGAATTCATCAAGGACATTCTTTCTCCAGACCTTTTGTGCAGGTCGAGATTTTTCGTCGAAAAATCTTGGACCCGCGAGGTGTTTATTTTTTGCCGGGTGTTCCGTCGAACTTTTTCTCAAGCGAGGTCCAGCAGTCAATGTAATCATCCTGCAAGGGGGCCTCATTGGCGGCGAATGCCGTTAGGTGCTGCGGAAAACGGGTTTCAAACATGAAGGACATGGTGTTGTCCAACTTGTCCGGGCCGAGGTTGGAATTTGACGCTTTGTCAAACGCTTCGCGGTCCGGCCCGTGGGGCAGCATCATATTGTGCAGGCTCATCCCTCCGGGAACAAATCCCTGTGGCTTGGCGTCATACTGGCCGTAGATATTGCCCATCAGCTCGGACATGATGTTTTTGTGGTACCAGGGCGGGCGGAACGTGTCTTCTGCCACCATCCAGCGTTCGCGGAACAGGACGAAGTCGATATTGGCCGTGCCGGGCTGGCCCGAAGGCGCTGTTAAGACAGTAAAGATCGACGGATCGGGGTGGTCGAACAGGATCGCGCCGACCGGGCAATAGGTGCGCAGGTCATATTTGTAAGGCGCGTAGTTGCCATGCCAGGCGACCACATCCAGCGGGCTTTGCCCGATCTTGGTGGTATGAAACTGGCCGCACCACTTTACGGTGACAGTCGAGGGGACCTCGCGGTCTTCGAACGCCGCCACGGGCGCCTTGAAGTCGCGCGGGTTGGCCATGCAGTTCGCGCCGATCGGACCTCGGCCCGGCAGTTCGAATTTCTGCCCGTAGTTCTCACAGACGAAGCCGCGCGCAGGGCCTTCCAGAACCTCGACCCGGTAGACCAGACCGCGTGGGATGATGGCGATCTCTTTGGGTTCAACGTCAATGATCCCAAGCTCGGTGGCAAAGCGTAGACGGCCTTCCTGAGGGACCACCAACAGCTCGGAATCGGCCGAGAAGAAATAGTCATCCACCATGGAGTCCGTCACCAGATAGATATGGCTGGCCATGCCCACCTGCGTATTGACATCCCCCGCCGTGGTCATGGTGCGCATGCCAGTCAGCCAGGTCAGGCCGTCACCGGAATGGGCAACCGCGTCCCAGCGGTATTGACCCAAGCTGATGACATCCGGGTCAACGCAGGGGGCCGATTTCCAATAGGGCAGGTCGATTTTCTCATATCGATGCGAATGCTTGACCGAGGGGCGAATGCGATAGCACCACGTCCGTTCCGGCGGATTGGCGGTGAATGCCGTACCGCTCAGCTGTTCGCCATAGAGGCCATAATTGCAGCGTTGCGGGCTGTTCATCCCTTGCGGCAGCGCGCCGGGCAAAGCTTCTGTTTCAAAGTCGTTTGCCCAGCCAGGCATATAGCCTTCGTGTGTGCCAACAGAGCTGCTGGCCTGGGTCATCTGATGCGGATCAGCCGGACGGTTCATCCCGTACTCCTCCTGTTTTGCTGCTTGTGGGATAATAGTTGATTTTGTAACTAACAAGCATGACAAAGACAGACACCGCAAAAAATGATGCGTTTGATTTGCAGGATTTCCTGCCCTATCTGCTGAACCGCGCAGCCGAGGAAAGCTCGTTGGAATTTCAGCGTGCCTACAAGGACCGCTACGGGATGTTGCGCACGGAATGGCGTGTGCTGTTTCATCTGGGAAATTATGGTGAGATAACCGCGAAAGAGATCGGGGAAAGAGCGCGTATCCACAAGACCAAGATCAGTCGGGCGGTCAGCAAGCTTGAACTCCGCCGATTCCTGACACGCACGCCCAACGAAAGCGACCGCCGGGTCGAGCATCTGAAACTGACCCCAACGGGCAAGGCTGCCTACCGAGAGCTCTGCGGCATAGCCCGGCAATATGATGCCAAACTGGCCGCAATGTTTGATGAGGATGAAGCCGCCCTGCTGCGCAAGATGTTGCAGAAACTGGCCGAGATGAGGTGAACTCTGGTAATTGTCATCCATTGACCCCAGATGACGTTCAGAGCGGACATAGGAAACAAAGAATGACAGCCCCGGAAAAGAACGCGGCGAAATCAACGGATTTGATCAACTGGATTGTTGCCCGCGGCCTTGAAGGCGCGGACAAAGAAGAATTGCTGGACGGGTATTGCACTCGGCTGGTTGAGCTCGGCGTGCCGCTGATGCGGTTTCATGCGGCCCAATCGGCCCTGCACCCGGTCTATGGCGGCACCGGCTATAGCTGGTATCAGGGGCAGGGCGGCGATTATCAGAAATTCAAATACTCGGAAGATGTCAGTGAGGATTGGCAGAACAGCCCATTATACGCGATCCTCAACGAAGACCTCGATTTCGTGCATGAACGGATCGTCGATCAGAACGAACCCAGCCGATATCCTCTGATCAACGACCTGCGCGAGGTCGGTGCGACCGACTATTACGCCACCAGTGTGCCCTTTGACATGCCGACCAACAACATACCACTCGATGCGAAAAAGGCGGTAGATGGGGTCTTGCTGTCCTGGACCAGCAACGCGCCTGACGGGTTTCAGGACAGCGATCTGGACCTGATCAATACGGCCTTGCCGCATCTGGGGCTGGCGTTGAAATCAGCCTCGAACGCGCGGATATCCAAGGACCTGATGCGCGTCTATCTGGGCCGAGATGCGGGCCGTCGTGTGCTGTCGGGCGAGATCCGGCGCGGGTCGTTGCAGCAGATCGACGCGGTGATCTGGAACTTCGATCTTGAGGGATTTACCAGCCTGTCCGAAGAGTTGCCCGGCAACGAGATCATCGACATGCTGAACGACTATCTGGCGGTGGCGGTTGGGGTGGTCCATGACAATGACGGGAATATCCTGAAATTCATGGGCGACGGGCTGATGGCCATGTTCGATGTCGGGGATATTGATGAGGATGCAAGGGCCGCGCTAAAGGCCGTTCCGATGCTGCAATCGCGTATTGAAGAGCTGAACGCTGCGCGAAAAGCCGACGGTCTACCCGTGGCGAATTTCACGCTGGCGCTGCATTCGGGGGAAATCCTCTATGGCAATATCGGGTCCGAAAGCCGTTTGGATTTCACCGTCATCGGCCCAGCGGTAAACCAGACCGCGCGGATCGCAGGGATGCACCGGTCATTGGGCCAGCGTATCCTGATCTCGGACGATGTTGCGCAGGCAGCGCAGCCTTGTGGGCAAGACCTGATCTCGGTCGGACGCTACATGCTGCGCGGTGTGCCCGAACCGAAAGAGTTGTTTACGGTCTATCGGGCGGGGGGTTAGGTATTGGGGTGCGGCAATACACCTGTCCTTGCTCGTAAGTCGTCGCAGTGATACCCCAGTTGCACGCTCGGCATGCTCGCAGGGCGATGGAGATTTTATGTTTGCGATTGCGGGAAACCGCTGAGTCCTGAACGGAAGGACGACTAAGCCAAATAAAGCCTGTTTATAATTTCTCAGGCTTCCAATGACGTATGGCTCGTGAACAGTCGAAACAACCATAACTGTGAATGACAATGGCACGGGTTCTGCGTCCGCCATATCGATAGCTTTTGCTCGTTTGGCGATACAACGAAAGACGAAGGACCAATGAAAATACGACCAACAATGCGCGACGATGTCGCCGCTTTACAGGAAGTACTTAACGGCACCGAACTTTTCCCAAGTGAGATGCTGCCTGACATGGTGAACAGTTTTCTATCCGATGAAGAAAGCTCTGAAATTTGGCTAACATGCGAAGTGGACGGAAACCCAGTGGGTTTTTGCTACGCAGTTCCAGAAGAGCTTGCAGAAGGGGCATGGAATATGCTCGCCATTGCAGTTTTGCCCACGCAGCAAGGAGGCGGTTTAGGTAGTGCAATCTCAAGGCATCTGGAGACCGAGCTTAAAGAGCGTGGGCAGCGCATCCTAATAGTTGACACGTCAGGCACGGAAGAGTTCAAGCAGACTCGCGAATTCTACCGAAAGAATGGCTACACCGAGGAAGCCCGTATCAGGGATTTTTGGGCGACAGGAGATGACAAAATCGTCTTCTGGAAGTCCTTAAACTGACTTATCAGGCTGCTGGCCTGTCTTCGGACGGGCCAGTTTCTCTCAGTTGCCTTGACGGAAAAATCAGCTTCGTCCCGCATAGCGGACTTGCGACGGCGACCTAAAAGTCGATCTCAACACCCGGCAGGTTCAACTCTTTCATCATGTCGCGCAATTCCTGTCGCGCAGCGATGTTCGAGATGTTGAGTTGTTTGACCCCGATATCCTTTAGGTCCAGCAGGGTCAGGCCACGGGGGAACAGCTCGCGGAAGATCACACGCTCGGAAAATCCCGAAGCGACGCGGAACCCGATGCGCTGCGACAGCATCTCGATCGCGCGCTGCATCTTTTCCTTGTTGACCATGCGCTGCGTACCGACACGGTTGCGCACGACGACCCAGTCGATCGGTTTCAACCCGGCCTGCGCGCGCAACTGGCGGGCATTCCAGACCATCTCGGAATAGACCGAAGGACCAAGGATTTTCTCACCCTTGGAATCGATCCGCGCCAGCAGGTCAAAGTCGATGAAACTGTCGTTCAGTGGCGTGACAAGCGTATCGGCCAGCGAATGTGCCACCTGGCTGAGGCGGGTATGCGAGCCGGGGCAGTCGATCAGGATGAAGTCACTATCGCTTTCCAATTCGGCCACCGCGGCCGAGAGGCGATGGTCATAGATATTCTCGCCGGGCTTCAGCTTGCTTGCGTCAATCTCGGGCAGGTCGTGGTGGCGCGGGGTCGGCAGGGTCAGGTCCGAATTCTTCAAGAAGTTGGCCCGGTTTTCGAAATACCGTCCCAGACTGCGCTGTCGCAGGTCCAGATCCAGCGTGCTGACTTTGTGTCCCAGTCGGGCCAATGCAGTGGCCACATGCATCGAGACGGTCGATTTGCCTGCGCCGCCCTTCTCGTTCCCCACTACGATAATATGTGCCATGCCTGTATTCCCAAGTCCCGCCGTGTTTGACCACAGTTTGTTGCGTGCCACTATATGTTGTGGAGCGAAGGAAGGGAAGGACCCGAAACGCCATTCTAGGGCGCTGTTGCGAAAACTCAGACCCTGGGCCGAGGGGGCGGTTGCCAAAAGCGGTCCTCTATTTCACTCTTGCTTGAAGAGCTACGCTGGAAGGGCGTGAATTGGAGCAACTTTTCCTGAATGTCCTGAACGTGGTCCTGCCGGTTCTGATCTGCGCCGGGATCGGGTACGTGTTGGCGCTGACAAAAGCACCCTTTGACAATAAGGTCATCGGAGGGGTGGTTTCGCGCGTTGGGTATCCGACCCTGATCATCTCGCATCTTTCGACGACCCAGATCGCGGTTGGCACCTTTCTGGACGTCATGGCCGCCGCAGCGTTGGCGATTGCGGCGTTTGGCATGTTGGGCTTTGTCGTGCTGAAGGCGATGCGCCTGCCGGTTCGGGCGTTCTTGACGCCATTGATGCATGGGAATGTAGGCAATATCGGCCTGCCGATTACTCTGCTGGCGTTGGGCGATGCCGGGATGGCCTATACGATGGGTTTTGTGGTCGTCGTTTTGATCAGCGTTTTTACCCTTGGAATGTGGATCCCGGCCGGAGAGTTCTCGGCCAGAAAGCTTCTCACCTCTCCGGTTATTTATGCTGTCGTCATCTCACTGATCCTGATGACGACCGGGTACAGCCTGCCGCAACCCGTGGCCAAGTCCTTTGACATCCTCGGTGGGCTGTCGATCCCGCTGATGCTGCTGACGCTGGGCCATACGCTAGCCAGCCTAAGGGTGCAAAGTCTGGGGCGTGCGGTGAGCCTGACCGCATTGCATCTGGGTATGGCGTTTGCCATCTCAACGAGCCTCGTCTGGGTCTTTGGGTTTACGGGGGCCGAGCGTGGCGCGGTGATCCTGTGCTGCCTGATGCCGTCCTCGGTGGCGACCTATTTGTTTGTCGACCAGCATCTGCCGGAATACGGCCCTGACGTGGCTGGTTTCATTCTTGTCTCGACCCTGGCAACCATTCTGGTTCTGCCTGTGGCGCTATCCTATTGGATCTGATTGCGCCAGCCCAAAGAAAAAGGCCGCCCCAAGGGACGGCCTTTCGGATCTGATCCAGGTCAGGCTTAGAAGCCCAGACCTTCGTATTTCTTCTTGAACTTCGACACGCGGCCGCCGGCGTCCATCAGGCGCGCGCCGCCACCGGTCCATGCGGGGTGCACGGAGGGGTCGATCTCCAGGGCCAACTGGTCGCCTTCGCTGCCCCAGGTGGATTTCATCTGAATCACGGTGCCATCGGTCAGTTTGACGTCGATGAAGTGGTAGTCGGGATGGATGTCTTTTTTCATCTTTCCGCTCCTTACGCCTCGGCGCCTGCCTTGGGCTTGTAGTTGGTGACTTCGGCGATACGCGCGGATTTACCACGACGCGAGCGCAGATAGTACAGTTTGGCGCGACGGACGCGGCCACGGCGGACAACGGTGATGCTGTCGATGTTGGTCGAATGCAGCGGGAATACACGCTCCACGCCTTCGCCGAACGAGATTTTGCGGACGGTGAACGAACCGGCGATGCCGCTGCCACCTTTGCGCGCGATGCAGACACCTTCGTAGTTCTGCACACGGGTACGCGACCCTTCGGTCACTTTAAAGCCGACACGGATGGTGTCACCGGCTTTGAAATCGGGGATGTCTTTCCCCAGGGCGGCAATCTGTTCCGCCTCAAGCTGTGCGATCAGGTCCATCGCATTCACTCCTATCTGCTCGTGGTTGGTCCACGAAGTTTGGGCACGGGCTGAGAGCTCTTGGTCTTCACCGGGTCCTGCATGCAGCCCGCCAGAGGTCAGATCGAATGTTCCTTAGTCCAGTTTGTTCCGCCGCGCCGTGGCCGAAGAAAGCCGGGCGTCACGACATGGACCAAACCAAAACACCGGAGTCGCATGACGCGGCACCGGATTGCGGTCGTTTAAGGGCATTATGTGCAGGGATCAAGCCCAAAATGCTGTGAAACGGTGGGATTCCGCCGCCTCAAAACAGCATCGTTGCTTTGATCCGTCGATCAGGCATTCTGAGGGTAATTACAAGAGCAGTCATTTCAAACAGGAACAGAACATGCGCATTGCATTGATGCTTGCTGTCGCGGCTTTTGCCATCCTGTCCTGCGGTCGCAGCAGCCCGCCGCCGCAACAGGTTGAGGCCAACGCGTTTCTGGACACGACCTCACCTTCGGTGATCTTCCCGGCTTTTGGCGATGCTGATCCGCACCCGTGGGAGGGGCGCCATCCTGGCCACTATCCGGTGCACGGTCTGGACGTGTCGCGTTGGCAAGGGCCGATTGACTGGCACAAGGCCAAGGCTTCGGGGGTTAGCTTTGTCTTCATCAAGGCGACTGAGGGTGGTGATGTAGCTGATCCGATGTTTGCAAGTCACAGCAGCGGAGCAAAGGCCGCCGGGGTGCCTTGGGGTGCCTATCACTATTTTTATTTCTGCCGCCCAGCTCGCGAGCAGGCGCGGTGGTTCATCCAGAACGTTCCCAAAGGATCGGACCTGCCGCATGTTCTGGATATGGAGTGGACGCCGCATTCCAAGACCTGCACCCTACGCCCCGATGGCGCGACTGTCCGAGCCGAGGCAAGGCGGTTTCTGGATATTCTCGAACGTCACTACGGGCGGCGTCCGATTGTCTACACCACCGTGGATTTCTACGGCGACACCGACATAGGGCGCCTGCCCAAGACCGAGTTCTGGCTGAGGTCAGTGGCAGGCCACCCCCGCAACGTCTATCCCAAGGCGGTTTGGCGGTTCTGGCAATATACCGGCACTGGTTTGGTGCCCGGCGTGCAGGGACCCGTGGACATCAACACCTTCAACGGCCCACCCGAGATTTGGGCGCGGTGGAAGAACGGCTAGTCTTTGTCTTTGGTGTAAGCATCCCACAAGTCGGGGCGGCGTTCTTGTGTGATCTGCTCGGACATCTCATGCCGCCAGTTGGCAATACGGCCGTGATGGCCCGACATCAGAATGTCCGGGATCGGACGGCCCTTCCATTCGGCGGGGCGTGTGTATTGCGGGTGTTCCAGCAGACCTGAGGAAAAGCTCTCCTCCTCAGCCGAAGCCTGATTGCCCAATACGCCGGGGATCAGCCGCACAGTCGCGTCGATCAGAGCCTGCGCGGCAATCTCGCCGCCGGTCATGACGAAATCGCCCAAGGAGACCTCTTGCACGCCGTAATGCTCCAACACCCGCTCATCGACGCCTTCGAACCGGCCACACAGCAGGGTCATACCGTCACAGCGCGCCAGATTCTGCATCATGCGCTGATCCATCCGGCGGCCACGCGGGCTGAGGTAGATCAGCGGCCAGTTACCCCGCACCCCCGCCATCGTGTGTTCAATCGCCTCGCCCAGTACATCGGCGCGCAGCACCATGCCCGCGCCGCCACCGGCAGGCGTGTCGTCAACATTGCGGTGCTTTCCGACGCCGAATTGGCGCAGATCGACGGTTTCCAACTGCCAGAGGCCCTCTTGCAGTGCCTTACCCGTCAGGCTCTCGCCCAACACACCGGGAAAAGCTGAAGGGAACAGAGTGATGATCTTAGCCTTCCACACTCCGTGCAGGTCGGGCGTTGGGGTCAGCAACTCACGCGGTTTCAGGGTCGGGCGGATCGCCTTGCGCCCATGAGATTTCGACGGTTTTTCGGTCATGTCGCACCCATCAGCGCCTGCTGCGCCCGTTCAACTACGGCGGCCTTTTGCGCGATCAAGGCGGCTTCGTCCAGACGTGATCTGTTCAGGTTCAGCAATTCCGTCAAAACGTTCTCGGGCAACCGAGTGTTAGATTTGGAGGGCGGAACCAGCCGTTGCGCCTTGTCATAGGGTAAGTCCAGATACTCGGCAAAGGGCGCACCCGGCCCGAATTGACGCAATTGCAGTTCCTCCAGCCATTCCGTGGTCACGGTGACCGAGGGCAGTTTCTCACGGATCTGGTCAACGGTCTCTTGCAAGGAGGGCAAATGGTCGATGCTGTCGCGGAACGTGTCGAAATCTTGCACCTGCCGCATCCGCTGCAAATCATGGGCCCACAGGCTGCGCAGCCAACTGCCCCGTTGGCGCAAAGACAGGTAAAGCGTGATCTCGACCTCCTGCCCTGAAAACCTCTGGTGGATCGAATCTACCAGACAGGCGGCCAGATCGGGAGCCGCCGCGTAGCCCTGTTCCAGATTGCGACTGGGGCGGAGACCCGCGAAGTTTTCCTCGCTGAGGATCAAGCCGCGCTTTTCTCCAAAATCCAGCGTATCGAGGAAGTCGCGCATCTGGCGACCGAATTCGGACAAAGTGCCAACGGTGCCATAAACGGAATGGTTAGTTGCTGCCCGCGACAATCCCGAATTGCGCGTGCGATAAGGCAGAACCAGCGCGAAATGCGGCCAGATCAACTCGCGATTTTCATAAAGGAAAGACTGTGCCGCAGTGGTGCCCGTCTTGTGCAGGCCCAGATGCAGCAGGACGCGGCGCATCAGATCAGCCCTTCGGGCGGGTCGGCGATGATGCGGCCTTGATCCAGATCGACCGTGGGGACGGCCTCAAGCGTGAAGGGCAGCAGAACGGTGGCCTTCAGCCCCGGCCCGTGCAGTTCCAGCAGGTCGGCAGCGCCGTGGTTTTGCACAGACTTCACACGGCCCAGCAGGGTGCCGCCTGTGTCATAGACCTCAAGCCCGATCAGGTCAGTGTGATAGAACTCATCATCGGGTAACGAGGGCAGTTGATCGCGCCGCGCAAACAGTCGCAGACCTTTCAGTGCATCGGCCTGTTCTTTGGTTTCAACTCCGCCCAAACGCGCCGCAAAGCCGTTCTTGATCGACCGGGTCAGGATCAGTGGATAGCGTTCTCCACCGGCCTCATCAGTCAGGGGGGAATAGGCTTCGATATCCTCGGGGATGGCGCAATAGCTTTTCAGCCGCACCTCACCGCGCACGCCATATGATCCCGCAATGCTGCCGACGCAGATCAGATCACTCATTTGCCCCATCCGTCACACAAAGTCCGTCATCCCATTGCCCGATGCCTTCGCAGGCTTCGCGCTGGTTTGAGCGTTCGAAGAACACGCCGACAATAAAGGCGATCATCAGCAGGATGGGAAGGCGTAATAACCCGAACATGCGCCTATCGCACCTCAATGGGCAGGCTGTCGTCGCGGCATTCCCAGCCGACCTGTTCCAGTTCAGGCGTGTCCGATTGCGTTTCCGGCATGCCAACGCAGAAATAGCCGATCAGGCGCCAATCCTCGGGCACGTCCAGGTCGCGCGCCATCTGGTCAGGGTCCAGAATGGACACCCAGCCCAGCCCCAGACCCTCGGCCCGCAAGGCCAGCCAGAACAGGGTGATGGCCGAGACCACGGAATAGCGCCGCATCTCGGGCATCGTGCCTGCGCCCAGACCTTGCCCCTTGTCGGTGGTGTCGTCGCAGAACACGGCCAGTTGCACCGGGGCCTCTTGCATCCCCGACAGTTTCAGGCGGCTGTAGAGCTGCGCCTTTTCGCCGGAATACCCTTCCAATGCCTGCGCATTGGCGGTTTGAAAATTTCGCAGCGCCGCGTCGCGCGCGGGCTGGCTTTCGACGCGGATCACGCGCCAGGGTTCGCTGAGCCCCACCGAAGGGGCCAGCCGAAACGCGTCGAGGCAGCGCGTCAGCACTGCCTCGTCAATCGCGTCGGTGCGAAACCGACGCACATCGCGCCGGAGTCGCAGCAACAGGTCAAACTGCGCGCGAAAATCGTCGGTGAAAGTCTGATCCCGCACGCGCTTTCCTGCTTATTCTTCTGCAGCCGCTTCTTCAGCCGGAGCAGCAGCAGCTTCTGCCGCCTCAGCAGCCTTGGCTGCTTTTTCTTCGGCGCGTTCCTGGGCTTTCTTGCCCGGGGTGCCCTTGTTGGGGTTGTTGCGCTCGGCCTTGTCGCGGGCGCCAGCAGCTTCCAGCATACGAGCGATCCGATCGGTGGGCTGAGCGCCCTGATCCAGCCAGTACTGGATGCGCTCCATGTTCATTTTCACGCGCTCTTCGCTGTCTTTGGGCAGCAGCGGGTTGTAGGTGCCCAGTTTCTCGATGAAACGGCCATCGCGGGGCATACGGCTGTCAGCCGCAACGATGCGATAGAAGGGACGTTTTTTCGAGCCGCCGCGGGCGAGACGAATTTTCATTGCCATGGTGGTATCTCCTTAAGATGGCGTGACCGGTCGCGGACCGGGTATTCTATGGGTGGAAACGACGGGTCATTCCTGATGTTTCCGGTGGTGTCGGATGACTTCCTGAATGATGAAATTCAGGAAAGCCTTGGCGAAGTCGGGGTCCAGATCGGCCTCTTTCGCCAGGTCTTCAAGCCGAGCGATCTGCGCAGCCTCGCGCGAGGGATCGGACGGGGGAAGGTCGTGTTGCGCCTTGAGCTTGCCAACGGCCTGCGTGTGCTTGAACCGCTCGCCCAGCGTGTAGACAAGGATCGCGTCCAGCCGGTCGATGCTTTCGCGATGCTCTTTCAGCAGCGCGGCAGCCTGTGCTACGGGGTCGGTCATGCGTAAGCCTCCATGCCACCATTCACCAGATCGGCGGGGGCGGGGTGCCGCCAAACTTCTGTCTTGCCGAATTTCGGGTGGTCATAGTGATAGTCGATCGTGGCCCCCAGCCGGTTGGCCACGGCCTTGCTGGCGTGATTGTCGGGGTCGATCAGCGAAATCGCGGTGTCCCAGCCCAATACGTCATAGGCGTAAGCGCGCGCGGCCATTGCGGCCTCGGTCGCGTAGCCTTTGCCGGTGGCGTGGTTCATCAGGGTCCAGCCGATTTCCGGCTCGGGCCAGCCTTCGGGAAACCACAGGCCGACACGGCCCACATAGGTGCCGGTGTCTATTTCCTCAACGCTCCAGAACCCATAGCCCCGGATCGCCCAATGGCCAAGGATGCTGGCGACAAGCCGCCATGTCTCATCCCGCCGCAACGGGCCGCCAACGAACTGCGACGCTTCGCTGGCGAAGAACGCGGCATCCGCATCCAGATCAGCCTCGGACGGCGCGCGCATAATCAGGCGCTCGGTCTCAAGCCGGGGGATATGATCGGCGATCAGGTTCACTTTTTCTTACCGAACCCGCTGAGGCCCGGAGGCAGAGCCATGCCGCCGCCCATGCCAGGCATGCCACCGGGCATTTTGCCCATGGCCTTTGCGGCCTGTTCCAGCGCCTTGGGGTCCATGCCTGCGGCCATGTCTTCGGGCGAGGGGCCGCCTTTGCCGAACATGCCCTTCATGGCCTGTTTCAGCATCTTGCCTTTGCCCATTTTGCCCATCTTTTTCATCATGTCCGACATCTGCCGGTGCATCTTGAGCAGTTTGTTGAGGTCGCTGACCTCCATCCCCGAACCCGCCGCAATCCGTTTCTTGCGGCTGGCCTGCAACAGTTGAGGGTTGGCGCGCTCGCGTTTGGTCATCGACTGGATCATGGCGATCTGCTGGCGCAGTATCTTGTCGTCCAGACCGGCCTGATCCATCTGCTTGGCCATTTTGCCCATGCCGGGCATCATGCCCATCATGCCCTGCATACCGCCCATCTGGATCATCTGTTCCAGCTGCATCTTCAGGTCGTTCATATTGAACTGACCTTTTACCATGCGCTTCATCATGCGCTCGGTCTGTTCGATCTCCATCGTTTCCTGGGCTTTTTCGACCAGGGCAACAATGTCGCCCATGCCCAGAATACGACCGGCGATCCGGTCCGGCTCGAAGGTCTCAAGCGCGTCCATCTTCTCGCCCAGCCCGACAAAGCGGATGGGCTTGCCGGTGACTGCGCGCATCGACAGCGCCGCACCACCGCGCCCGTCACCGTCCATACGGGTCAGGACCACGCCCGAGATGCCTACCTTGGCGTCGAACTCCTCAGCCACTTCCACGGCAACCTGACCAGTCAGGCCGTCGACGACCAGCAGGGTCTCGCGCGGGTCAACCACGTTGCGGACCTGCTCGACCTCGTCCATCAGGACTTCGTCGATATGCAGGCGGCCCGCGGTGTCGAGCATGAAGACGTCATAGCCACCCAACGTTGCCTGCTGCTTGGCGCGCTTGGCGATATCCACCGGCTTTTGACCAGGTACGATCGGCAGCGTATCAACGCCGACCTGCGTCCCCAACACGGCCAGCTGATCCATCGCCGCTGGGCGATAGACGTCGAGCGAAGCCATCAGAACCTTCTTGCCCTCTTTCTCTTTGAGGCGTTTCGCCAGCTTACCGGTCGTGGTCGTCTTACCCGAGCCTTGCAGACCGACCATCAGGATCGGCGCAGGCGGGTTGTCGATCTTCAGCTTGCCGGGGTCTTCTTCACCGCGCAGCGTGTCAACCAGCGCGTCATGCACGATCTTGACGACCTGCTGGCCGGGGGTGATCGACTTGGTGACGGCCTGACCGGTCGCTTGTTCCTGCACCTTCTTGACGAAAGCACGGGCGACGGGCAGCGAGACGTCGGCCTCAAGCAGGGCCACGCGAACCTCACGCAGGGCGGTTTTCACGTCTTCTTCGGACAGCGCGCCCTGTTTGGTCAGCCGGTCAAAGACGCCGGAAAGGCGTTCGGATAGATTTTCAAACATGCCTTCGGCCTCCTTAGCCGGTTATCTGGTGGCGCCTCCTAGATAGGATGCGTCGGTTAAATGCACAAACGCCCCCTCCCACTGAATTTGACGTGGGGGTCATGCCAAGTGGCATTGCCCCCACGGGCGAAACTCGCTGGTGGGGGGCGATCCCTGAACGACTCAAGGGACCGGAAGATCAGACGCTTCCGGATGTTGCGGCGGGTGTTATCCGAGACGCTGCCGACTGTCAACTCGGGCTTGGGTTCGCAGGGGTGCAGAACGGATGAATGGCTCGAAAACACAAGGATCTGACCCGAGGCGATTCGCGCGCCCTATTTGGTTTTGTTGCGATTTTCGCGACAACATTAACGCAAGCTGAACAATGTATTTGCTGTGTGTTCAACGGAAATCTGCATAATCGCGGCATCGATTCTTAACGAAAGTGAGTATTTACCCGAATTCATGCAAAGGGGAAACGCATGACAAAGTCTGCCATCCTGATTGCCGGACCTCGGACCACCGCTGCTAATCGGTCCCGGAATTTGGTTCAGCGTGACGGAAAAACACCGTGCGATAAGACGCGCGGAAACCGCTTTCCTCCGATTAACATTACACTGTCTTCTATCATCGATGAGATGCGGCTTATCGAGGCAAAAAGAAGCGTTCCGACAAAGTAGAACGCATCAGGACAAGACATACGGAATAGGTACGGTGAAAAGGGAAAGCCCGCTCAAAATAGAGCGGGCTTTTTATCGCGGCTAGAGTGAGAAAAGGTGCGCGATACCTGGTACTGGGCAGAACGTCGTGGGGTTCTGTGAATTTGTTCCGGGCCAGCCAAAGGCTCATGTAGGTGGATGAAATGGCTGGCCCGGCCCCCCATGCCTCCGTGAGTGTAAGGGCACCGAGATCGGTGATTGGTTCTTATTCGACTTCGGATACCTCTTCTTCTTCAAAAGGTTCCTCAACCGGGTCGAGACCCAACATTGCCCTTACGGTCGCTTCGACCTCATCCGTGACGGGTTTGTTCGCCGCAGCCTCCAACGCTTCACGTTCCAGTTCGGGCTGAGCCTCGACCTGTTCCGTCAGGGTGTCGACCGTTTCGACAGCGTCTTCATATTCCTCGGCGTCTGCGAGTTCTGTTTCAAGTTCGGACGCGGCCATCTGCGAGGCTTCAAGCGCCTCTTCAGCTTCCATAAGCTCATTTTCAAGCGCTTCCTTTTCGTCGTCCGGGGCATTTTCAAGTTGCTCGGTCAGATCATCCACAAGCGCTTGATCTTCCTCAACTTGTTGCTGAGCATCGGTCAGGTCGTTCTCAATGTCTTCGGTGGGGCGAGCAGGAGGTTCCAAGCCATCCAGGAATTCCTGGGCTTCTTCCAGTTCCTCGCTCAGTGCCTGACCGGCCAGAACCGTGTCACGGTAGGTGGCGATGCGACCCACACGTGAATTCGGCGATGCGTTTTGCAGGGCCGTCTCGCTGGCGTTGGCGGCGTTCAACGCGCCCAACTCGGACGGGTGCGCACCAAATTCAGCCGAAGCCTTGTTGCCCTTCTTGCGGCCCTTTGGTCGGACGGATTCCTCTACCTCGGTGGTTGAGGTCGTCGTGCTGGCCACGCGGGCGGATTTCTTTTTCGACTTGTTCCCGTTGAACAGCTCTTTCAGGGAAAAACCGCCACCGGATTTTTTCCCGGAGCTGCCGGACTTAGTTTTGCCGCGACCGGCATTGCCTTTGGCTTTTGCGCCATCACCTTTGTTGGCGTTGCCATTGCCGCCTTTATCGCCACCATTCCCGTTGCCGCCGCCATTCCCGTTGCCGCCGCCATTCCCGTTGCCGCCACCATTGCCATTTTTGGCATAGGCAGCGTCAGGGACAGCAAGTGTCGTCACGATTGCGGTGGAGCCGACCAAAGCGACTGCGACTGCCGTAGCTTTCAGCAGGATGTTGGTTTTGGTCTTCATATCAGTCCTCACGGGTCATGTGTTTGCATCCATGTTTTCCGGCACGACAAACGCGCGACAGAATCACCCCACGACCTCATTTGAACTGATGCACCCTGAACACACGAAAAACCGTTTGTTCATCACTGGTTCACATAGAATAAATTAGGCTTTAGACCGTTTCGCGCGAGAACGAGTTGACAGTGATGAGACAGCTTTTGGCGACGGCATTTGTGGCGTCCCTTCTCCTGACCGGAGAAGGGCAGTCTGCTGTGCGCGAACTCAAGCAGTCCGAATTGCGGCAAGCGACGCTTGTGGGCGGGGCGATCCGCCTGAAAAAAGTCATCAAGGGCGTTGAGAAGGTCTTTGGCGGCACCCCCGTGGATGCGCGCGCATTCAAGGATGACAAGGTTTACTACCGCATTCTGGTCAAAAAGCCGAACGGCCGGATCATCAGCGTGATCGTCGATGCTCAGACGGGCGCGGTTATTTCAAACGGGTCCAGTATCGGGCGGCAGATCAAAGAGGCAGCGAAGACTTCACCGGGCAATTCTGCAACGGCCAAGTCCAACGGTGCTTCCAATGCCAAGTCCAATAACGGCAACAATGGCAATAAAGGGAACCGCGGAAATTCAGGCAACAATGGCGGCGGCAACAGTGGTGGCAACGGCGGCGGCAACGGCGGTGGCGGCGGCAACGGTGGCGGCGGCGGAAATGGCGGCGGCGGCGGAAATGGCGGCGGCAAGAAAAACTAGATGAATACGCAACTGAATAGCTGTAAATTCGCGTTATGAGAGTACTTCTGGCAGAAGATGAGCCGCATCTGAGCGCTCAAATCAAGAGATTGCTGAATGCTGAAGGGCGGGTCGTGGACACCGCTCAAAACGGCTTGGAGGCCCTGCATCTGGGGTCGACCGAGCCTTACGATATGATCATTCTCGATATCGGCCTGCCTGAACGCGATGGTATCACAGTTTTGCGGGAATGGCGTGAGGCCGGGGTTTCGACGCCGGTTCTCATCCTGACTGCGCGCGATGGGTGGAGCGATCGGGTCGACGGGCTGGATGCAGGCGCGGATGACTATATGATAAAGCCCTTCCATATGCCTGAACTGGCCGCGCGGGTGCGCGCGATATTGCGCCGGCAAAGCGGACAGCTGAGCGCTGTCATCGAAATGGGCGATGTGGCGTTGGACACAAAGAACGGGCGGGTGACGGTCAAGGATGTGCCGGTGGACCTGACCGCGCAGGAAATCGCGGTTCTGACATATCTGTCGCACAATCGCGGACGGCTGATCTCACGCACCGAACTCTCTGAGCATATCTATGAATATGACGGTGATCGGGATTCCAACACCATTGCGGTTTTCATTACACGCCTGCGCAAAAAGCTGGGATCGGACCTAATCAAGACGGTACGAGGACGCGGCTATATGATTGACACGGACTGATGCTTTCCCTGCGTCAGCGCGCATTGCTGGGGGGGATCGCTTCTGGGGCGGTGTCGGTTGGCGTGGGGACTCTGGCAGTGTTTTCCTACATCAACTCAAGGGTCTCGGACCAGTTTGACACCGCGTTGCGGGATCGCCACACCCAACTTGTGGTAGGGTTGAGCGTCACGACAGACAATCCCGATGCGCTTGGCAACCTAATGTTCGACCCGGCTTATGGCACACCGTTTTCCGGGCGCTATTGGCAGGTCACCGGTAGTGATGGGTCGGTATTTACCTCGGCCTCGTTGTTCGATGAAACGCTGGCCGAGCCCCGGGGCCTTCCCAACGCGCCTACCTTTTGGAACACGCAAGGCCCCGAAGATGAGGCCGTGCGCAGTATCTACCAGGAAATATCTTACGAAGACGGAACGGTCTGGGGTGTCAGCGTGGCTGAAAGCCGCGAGGAATTGATGGGCGAACGCCGCGCGGCCCAGCGGAACCTTCTGCCGGTCTTTACGCTTGTCGGTCTCATCGGAGTGGCTGGGTCGCTTTTCCTGATGTCGGCTATTCTGGGGCCGCTGCGCAAACTACGCACAGATGTGTCCCATCGCTGGGACACGGATGAGGGGTTGAAGCCGGATGATTACCCCGAAGAAGTCTCGCCGTTGGTTGAAGACCTTAATCAATTGTCGCGACGCAACCGGGACATCGTCTTCGGGTCCCGACGGCAGACCGCTGATCTGGCTCATGCCCTCAAGACCCCGACGGCCATATTGCGCAATGAACTAACCAGTCTTTCCGAACAAGGTGCCACGACAGACACGGCGCAAGAGGCACTGGACCGGATCGATGCGCAGCTCAGCCGCTCACTGGCGCGGATGCGTGCGATGAATACGGCCGAACTGACCCATTCCCGTACGGATCTTTCAAATTCGGTCGACCGTCTTGCGCGCTTGTTCTCGAGAATGACCGAACGGGAAGGCAAACAATTTCAAGTCACTCGCGAAACCGGATTATGGGTGCGCATGGACCCTCAGGATATCGAAGAGGTTCTGGGCAACCTGATGGATAACGCCGTTAAATGGTGTCAGAAGACTGTTCGGGTTGTGGCGCAGGTTAGAAAAGGCAACGTCGAGGTTCTAATCGAGGATGATGGGCCCGGCATCCCCGAGGACAACCGGCGCGAGGCCCTGCGCTCGGGCGGGCGGTTGGACACATCGGTTGCCGGCAGTGGGCTTGGTCTTGCGATTGCGGTCGATCTGCTGAACGCGTATGGGGCAAAACTCGACCTTGGCCGTTCAACGAGCCTGGGCGGGCTGGAGTGTCGTATCGTTATTCCGACGGGCTGGAAAAGACCTTAGATTGCGTCGGTTGGGTGCAACTAGGGCAAACGGCTTTTCTTAAGTAATCTTGGCTCATTCTGATAGCTTGGAGTGGGGCATATGCGGATAACTTTGGACATCATTGAAAAAGGCACGGTCATAGGCGCGGCAATTGCTGCGGTCCTGCCGCTTTATCAATGGTATGATGAACGGTCCGGTCGAGAGTTGGAGCGTGTCTCCAGCTTGGTCATCGGAGGGCAGGCCTGTGCAGAATGGGTTATTTCTCATGATGTGCGGGCCACCGTGGATGTCCTAGAAAATGCGCCTGAGGATGTTGTGACGGCGGCGGTCAACCGCGCGGATTTTGCGTTGAATATGTCAATTTTGTGCGGAAAGCTTCTGGATCATTTGCACATGGGGATGGAGAAACTGGACCTTTCTCGGGCCGAGGAAGAAGCCATGCGCTGGTCCGGTTTTCCGTATGAAGACGAGTACTGAGAGGCCAATTTTCACGGTAATTTTAGGCGTGTGTGTTGGCCGAGTAGAACCGTTGGGCGGCAAGGCCTGACGTGAGGTGTCCGCGATGAAATTTCCAGGTTCGCGACTCGGAGGCCTAAAAATAAGGGAATGTGGCAAGGTTACCCAGGGTCACTCGGTCTGTTAATTTTCGGTCAGTGGTCCTCGTGCAAAGCGCCGTTTTCACGGGTGTGTGATATCATATTGATTTTAAATATTTTTATTCGAATTCGTGACAGTTCCGTGTTTTCCACGTCACCCGCGCGTTCATTTTGAGTTAAAAATGGGTTCACCTCCGGTAACCCAAATAGCAACATTACGGCAAAATAGAGACAACTTCTTTGGGCATCTTATTCGCGAATAAGGATGTCTGGAGAAAGAAATGTTTAATCTGAATTCACGGAAGAAAGCCGTTTCAAAAACTCTCCGAAATTCGGTTGCGGATGTTGGTTGGTTTGCGAAACGCGAAGAAGGTGGTTTGACGATTTTCGCGTTGTTTGCCTTTTTTCTATTATTGGCTGCGGCGGGTATTGCCGTCGATGTAATGAATTATGAGCGCGACCGCGCGAAATTGCAGTGGGCTCTGGACAACGCTGTCCTCTCTGCCGCGAGCCTTGAGCAAACCCTCGATCCTGCGCAAGTTGTCGAAGCACATCTGGCGGCCGCCGGTTTGGGTGAGTACGCAAGTTCGATTTCTGTCGAAGACAAATATCTGGACCGTACTGTCCGTGCCAGCCTGACATCTGGTTTTGACACCAATTTCATGCGGTTGAGCGGTGTTGAGACGATTTCATTGGACGTGAATTCCGCCGCGCATGAGGCGGCGCCGTGCACCGAGATTTCCATGGTTTTGGACATCTCGGGTAGTATGGGCAACAACGAACGCCTGACCCAAATGCAAACCGCTGCCAAAGCTTTTATCACAAAAACTCTGGAGCATAACGACGACCCAGGCACCGAGTGTGCGACCTCGGTCAGCGTTATCCCGTTTGCGGGTCAAACCAACCCTGGCTCGGTTATGTTCGAATATTTGGGTGGCGAGCGGTTTGGCACGACCACCGACGACGATTTCTTCCCGGAATGGCAGCAGGATATCTCGAACGTCGTGTTCTGGTTTGATACAGACGGCAATGCTGACCCCGATTTTTCCGTCAAGATCGACAGCTTCCCGGATAACGAGACCGATCTGTTCAACAAGGATGACGTCGACACCTACTACCACTATGTTCGGGACTTTATCATCAACAACTCGTCCCAGCTGCCTGAGAGCGCCGAATTGGTGGGTGCATCCATCAAGGGCGGGAAGCAGAAGACGATGTATTACAGCATTGACCGGACAACGACGGTCTATGATGAGGCTTCGGGCCCAACCAAGTTCAATAACGTGGACATCGAACTGCAGTATTCTGATTTCCACAGCTATGTGGGCAACATTCCGAACAATACCTCGTCTTGCTTGGAAATGACCTATTCGGATTTCCTGAATACAAGCCTGCCTTCAGGTTCGATCGATCAGACGCCCTATTTCGTGAACTGGGAATATGATGAGACTACCCAGAATTGGGGTTGGTGCCCGGAAGACGAAATGAGCATCCAATACGCACAGAACGATGAAACCAAACTGCACACCTTCATCGACGGTCTGCGCCTGTTCGATGGAACCGGCACCAACTACAGCCTGAAATACGCGCTGGCCCTGCTGGACCCGTCAAGTCAGGATGAGTTTGCCTATCTCAGCAAAGCCGGGGAAGTTCCCTCCGAGTTCGCAGACCGCCCGCTGAGCTGGGATCACGAAAACAGCTCGAAGATCATTGTGATCATGACCGATGGACAAACCACCCCGCAGGTGCGCCCCGCCGATGAGATGGAAGAGGAAAACGGCCTGACCGAGCTGACTGCGCGCCCAAGCGACGACACGACCATCGCCTCGTCGCAGCTGACCAACCTGCAACTGTTCCAAGAACAGTGTGAATTGGCCAAAACGAAAGGTGCCGTTGTTTATACCGTCGCGTTCGAAACCACGGAGCAGGCCGCATCCGAGATCAGAACCTGTGCTTCGTCCTGGTCGCACTACTATGAAGTGACCGGTGAAGAGATCATCGACTCCTTCGTGTCGATTGCAGGCTCGATCCAGAAGCTGCGCCTGATCCAATAACCCAATGTGGTCGAGAACGAGAAAGGGCGCCAATAAGGCGCCCTTTTTTGTTCCGTCGGGAGTGCGCAGCGTTAGGCCAGGATAGCCTCGATCTTGTCCAAGGTCGCCTTGTTGACCGCGACGCCTTCGGTTTGGGCGGCAATGCGTTTTGCGCGCCGTCCGTCGCCCGGCAGATGCGCGCCGTCCTGAGAATGGATCGCGCCAACCAATGCACTGATATTTTCGGCAAACATGTCTTGCGCCGTAGCGACCGGGTCGATGGCGATAAAGAATTGACCGGTTTTGGGCGGCCCTCCGGCTGTGCCCGAGAATGGCGAAGCGTGAATGCCGAGCGTCGCGCCGGTCAGGGCTGCGGCCATGATCTCGGTCAGCAAAGCGATGCCCACGCCTTTGTAGCCCCCCGATGGGGCCATCGAGCCCTTGAGCCCGACATTGGGGTCCGTGGTCGGGTTCCCATCCGCGTCCAGCGCCCAGCCCACAGGGATTGGTTTGCCTTCGCGGGCATGTTTCATGACCTCGCTCTTGGCGATGGTGCTAGCGCTTTGGTCGATCAGAACGGCGGGCTGTCCATCTGTGCCGGGTACCGCGACCGAGAACGGGTTGGTGCCGATAACCGGCTTCGACCCGCCCGATGGCGCGATTGAGGCAGGTGCATTGGTAAAGCCCAACCCAACCAGACCCGCCTGCGCCAACCGGTGCGTGTGATAGCCCAGGACCCCGCAATTATAGCTGTTGCGGATGGCCAAGGCCGCGATGCCCTGTTCCTTGGCGGCTGGGATGAGGGCGTCAAACCCCATGTCAATTGCGCTATGTGCAAATCCTGTTGCCGCGTCAACCGTGATCAGGCCAGAGCGAGGCCGGTCCAAGACGGGCTTTGCGGCACCGTCGACCTTTCCGCATTGCACATGTTCGCAATAGATCGGGATATAGGCCAGACCGTGGCTGGCCACCCCATCCGCTTCGGTTGCCGCCGTGGCAACGGCCAGCGGGCGGGCGTTGGCGTCGGTCGTGCCAGCGGCAACAAGGGCGCGAAAGGCCAGGTCTTCGATTTCGGTCAGGGTCAGAGTGCGGGTTTCCATCGTGTCGCTTTCATCAATCGTTGTCGGACAGGCCAGACCCGGCCCCAAGCAGGCGAGAGGCCTCGGTCGCGGGGGCATAGGTGCGGTGGGCAAAACGGTTCAATACGGCCCATGCGGCCGGATCGGGCATCGCGCGTGAGGCGCAGGCAGCGGGTGCGGTCAAGGTTCCGCCAAGCGCGACCTTCACCAAAGCGGCGTCGCTGGGCAGCGCTGGGTTCACGGCCAGAGAGGGCCCATCTGTGACGACCTCAACGCCATCCACGGTGATTGTGACGGGCGTTTTCAAATTGCGCGCAACGTTCGCGGCGAATGGCAGCAACAGGGCAGGGGCGGTGACATTGGTCAGTGTGATTTCGCCCGTCCGCAGCGAGCCCATATGGTCGGACAAGGCTGCCCCGGTGGCCAGAGGGCAAAGGATTTCATCCCCGCCCCATTCGTTGCCCTGACATGCCGGGCGGTGTCGGCCCGGCGCATGTGCCAAGCCCCGGTCCAACAGATCGGCCAGAATCTGCGCGCCGTCCAGTCCCGCGGCACATAGCCAGCGGGTGGCCTTTCCGGCCTCTTCGGACAGGCCCCAGCCATAGCCCGCGCCGCGCGTGGCGCGTTTGGCGGTGGCCTCGACCTCGTTTAATGAAAAGCTCATGTCATTGCCCTTGGGTAGACCCAGTGATCAGCGGTATCTGCGGACAGATCCTCGGGGTAGGGGGCACCGGCATACATGCAAATCCGCACCCAACGGTCCGAGCGGGGATCGAAATGCGTGGCACCGAAGAACGAGAGTTTCGCTCGCAGCATGTCGATGGGCATGACATCCGCGCCGATCGTATTGTCGCGGATTTCACCATATGGTGCGACCTGTCCCATCTGCGCGCGCCGGATCGTGTGGCGATGTTCGGGGTGCTGCGACAGAAACGCGGCAATGGAGGTGGTGTCTGGCCAGTGGGACAGGGCGTCGTAAGCCGTCGCCGCATCGCGGGCCGGGGCCAAGGGTTGTTCGTACTCCGCGATGGGCTCTTCGAACCGTTCGCCCAGACGGGGTTCCAGCTTTTCTTCGGACACGTACCAGGCGCGGGCGCAGTTGGCCGGTGCTTTCCAGTCAAGATCAAGCGCCCAGTCAAAACTCTGCCGGATCAGTGCGCGAACCTGTGCGACGCTCATACTGCCGTCGATCACCTGCGCCCCGGCGTTGCTGTCGGCCATGCAATCGACCAAACCGTCGACCAGATCGCCGTAAGGTTCGAGGATCAGCGAGGCGAGCAATTCCTGCCCCTCTTCACTCAGATGATCTTCGGACCAGCGGATCAGGGCGTCCCAGGGAAGGTTTTCGGTCAGGTCGCGCTGGGCCAGTTCGGCGGTGAGCGTGTCCAGATCAGCCCAGAGCACGGCCAGCTTGTCGATTTGAACGGGATGATCCGAGCGCCACCACGACACCGACAGCTTGCTGCGTTCGAAAATCGCGCGGAACTGCGCGATGCGGTCAGGTGTGGCTTGCGGCACGGACCGCACCCGCGCGATGGCCTCTTCGCGCACCAAGATCCAGTTGTTGAACAGCACGGGATGGTTGACGATAAAGGGCGCCATGCCCAGACCGGTCGAATTGCCAATGCCCAGCCATTGCGCAATCGTCGGGTCCAGACTGGCGGTTTGGTTCCCCCCTTTGGCCTGTGCCATGTGCTGCACCAGATCGCGCACGAAGGTGCGGGTCAGATAAACCGACAGCATCTCGGTTTGGAAAGGGGCGCTCAGTTCCGGGCGGTCGGCAGTTTTCTCACGATCAGCCGCCCCGAACTTGCCCGATCCATAAACAGCCGTGGTGCGCATCAGGTAGCCCACCTGATAGATCTGCTCGGGGTCCGGCTGTGTGCCTGCTGCCAGCGCGTCGACCACATGCGCCCAAAGCCGGACCGAACGGTTGGCGCGAGACAGAGACAACTCGCTTTCGCTGATCCGCCCGGCCTCTTGCAAGGGGACGTTTTGAGACAGGCGGTCAATGTCTTCGGTCGTGGGGATGCCATCGAACAGGGTAAATGTGGCGTCCCAAGCCTCGGCTATCACGCGGTCGGAGCGTTGCTCGGGCGGCAGGTCATGAGCGAAAGCAACCAGTGAATAAGCGCGTTCAGGGCCGTGCGCGGTATAGACCGCATGACCCACCCCGTTCGTGTCGATGTCAAAAACGGGCCGGGTAAAACGCCAGTTCTCGCGGGCCATCCGCCGGGTCAATTGCCGCATGAAACTAAGGCGACATTGGTGCAGCGACCCCAATCGCGACAGCCGCATGACCTGCGCGGGGTCTCGGCGTGCAATATCGCGGTGCAAATCGATCATGCGCGTGGTCCGAAGTTTTCAGCAAAGAAACGATACCAGTTGCCGCCCATGATACCTGAGACCTCATCTTCGTTCATACCCACGGAACGTAGTCCGGATTCGATATTCCCAAAATCGCGGTTGTCCTGAAACCAGTTTGGCATGGGCGGAAAACCGGGCGCCGAAGCCGAGCCTTCGCCATAGTCGATTTCTTTCGTCCAGCGCCCGACGCGCATCCACTCGACCACGCTGTCGGGTTGGTCCTGACACAGGTCAGTGCCGATCCCCAGATGTTGGACTCCGTATTTGTCGGCGGTGCGGGCGATCATCTGACAGAAACTATCCAGCGTGCAGGCGGATTTGTCTTTCAGATGATGCGGATAGACCGAAAAGCCGAGCATCCCGCCATTTTCCGTCACCGCGCGGATCACTGCGTCGCGCTTGTTGCGCAGTGCAGGCGACCAGTCATGCGGATTGGCGTGAGTGATGGCGATGGGACGCTCGGACATTTCAGCAGCCTCGATTGTGGATCGGTCAGCCGAGTGACTCATATCCACGACAAGGCCGACGCGGTTCATCTCTTTGATCACCTGCTTGCCCATGCGGGTGATGCCGGTATCTTCGGCCTCATAGCAGCCGGTGGCCAGCAGGGATTGGTTGTTATAGGTCAACTGCATGAACCGGGCACCCAGATCGTGCAGGATTTCGACCAGACCGATATCGTCTTCGATGGGCGAGGGGTTCTGAAAGCCGAAGAACACCGCCGTCCGCCCGGTTTCGCGCGCCGTGTCGATGTCGCTGGCCCACCGACCTTTCATGATCAGGTCGGGGAATTGCTCGAACCAACGGTTCCACTTTTCAAAGTTCAGGACGGTTTCGCGGAAGTTCTCATGATAAGAGATGGTGACGTGGATTGCATCCACGCCACCTTCGCGCAGTTGCCGGAAAATCTTTTCCGACCAGTTGGCATATTGCAGCCCGTCGATACGCATCAGACCGGCGTCCCGGCGCTGATATAGGCGGTTTTGATGGTGGTGTAGAACTCAGCTGCCGCTTTTCCCTGCTCACGCGGGCCATATGAGCTGTCGCCGCGTCCGCCGAAGGGTACGTGATAGTCGGTGCCCGCTGTCGGCAAGTTCACCGTGACTACGCCAGTGCGCGCGTTGCGGCGGAAATGGGTGGCGCGGGCGAGGCTTTGGGTCACGATGCCCGAAGTCAGGCCGAATTTGGTGTCGTTGACGACGCTCAGCGCCTCATCATAGCTGCCGACCTTGATGACGCTGGTTAGCGGCGCGAACATTTCTTCGCGGTTGATGCGCATGTCGTTGGTGGTGTTCAGGAACACTCCGGGCGACATGTAGAACCCGTCATGCGGCATCTCCAACCGCGCGCCGCCACAAGCTAGCTCAGCGCCCTCAGACTTGCCCAGATCGACATAGGCGAGGTTTTCCTGCAACTGCTGCTCGCTGACAACCGGCCCCATCTGAGTGCCGTCTTCCAGCGCGTGCCCGACCTTCATGGCTTGTGTGCCGGCGACCAGTTTCTCGACGAACGCATCATGGATGCCCGCATGAACGACCAGCCGCGACGAGGCAGTGCATTTCTGCCCGGTGCCGCCAAACGCGCCACCCAGCGCCAGTGTTACCGCCAGGTCCAGATCGGCATCGTCCATCACGGCCAGCGCGTTCTTGGACCCCATTTCCATCTGTACCTTGGTCAGGTTCTGGATGGCCGCTGCCGCAATCCCTTTGCCCACCGGCACCGACCCGGTGAATGAAATCGCGTTCACCTTGGGGCTTTCCACCAGACGCTGCCCGATGCTGCGCCCCGAGCCCATCATCAGGCTGAACAGGCCCTTGGGGATGTCCTGACGTTCAATGATCTCGGTCAGGGCTACGGCCGAGGCCGGGGTGATGTTCGCAGGCTTCCATACGACGGCGTTGCCGTAGCACAGCGCTGGTGCAATCTTCCACGAGGCGGTCGCGGTGGGAAAGTTCCATGGGCTGATGATGGCGACAGTGCCCACGGCCTCGCGTCGCACGTCAATCTCAACGCCGGGTCGAACGCTATCGGCATTCTCACCGATCTGGCGCAGGCACTCAGCGGCGTAGTAGGTAAAGAACTGACCGGCGCGATAGACTTCACCTTTGCCCTCGGCCAGCGGTTTGCCCTCTTCGCGGGACAAAAGCGTGCCCAGCTCTTCCGCGCGGGCCATCAATTCATTGCCGATGGCGTTCAGAATGGCCTGTTTGCGTTCGGGCAGGTAAGCGGCCCATTCGGCCTGAGCCAGACGCGCCTGATCCAGTGTCGCCTCAAGCTGATCCGTGCTGGCCTGCGTAAAGATGCCGACCAGATCGCTCAGATCCGAAGGGTTGCGGTTTTCGATTTCAGAATCACCCGCCAGCCATTCGCCAGCGATCAGGTTCAGTTTGGTCACAATGCGCCCCAGAGCAAAATAAGAGTCGCGCTCAGGATGGCTTTTCCGCCGCATATCAGTCAAATTCAAACGAATGAACAAAAGTTCAGGAAAACTGAAATATGGCACTCAAGATTGAAACCCTTCGTTGTTTCTGCACCGTTGCCCAAACCGGCAATTTGACCGAGGCCGCGGATCGCTTGGGGCGCACGCAGTCGGCGGTATCGATGACATTGAAACAATTTGAGGACCATCTGGGTCGAAAGCTGTTTGAAGGTGAGCGCAAGAGCCGTTTGTCCCCGTTGGGAGCGCAAGTGTTTGAACTGGCGCTGAAACAAGTGCGTCAGTTCGATCAGGCCGTGCAGGACATCGAAGAGGCCGCGATCGCCGAGCAGGGGCTGTTGCGCATTGCCTCGGTGCCGTCGGTTGCGGCTTTGATTTTTCCGCGCGTGTTATCGCATCTTGCGCGGCAGTATCCCGGCGTGAAAGTCGATTTGCGCGACACCGATACGCAGCAGGTTCTTGACGCGCTTGTCGAAGGCAGAGCCGATATCGGGATCGCCTCGGGGTATCATGCGTTGAATGGTATTCGCGCGGTGCCGCTGTTGCGGGACCGATTCGGGCTGGTCTGCTCTGCCGAGCATCCGTTGATCGCGCAAGAGGCGCCGCCGACCCTTGCCCAAATCGCCTCGGTTCCATTCATTCGCAACGCATTGTGCGACCTGATCGAGTCGCCGCAGTTTCACGCCGCGATTGACCGGGCGGGAGTGACCATCCACAACACGCATTCGTTGATTGCGATGGTTCGGACCGGTGATTGGGTGACGGTTTTGCCACAAACGGTGACAGGGTTCATTCCGGAAGCCACCGCATTTCGACTGATCCGCGACTTGCCAGATCACAGGCAGGTATTCCTATATATCCACGAACGATCACGGTTTCCTGACCTGGTTCGCGCGACCGAGAAGATCATTTTGGCGGAAAACGCTTAGCGTGGCGTCAACGCTGTGGTTCCCAAGGATAGGGCGTTCCCTATTGGCTGCGGCTGACCAGTTGTCATTTTTCACGAACATTGTCAGAAATGTAAAAATGTGATTGATTGGTCAAAGGCGGTACTTTGTGTTTGTGCCCTGCCTGACCGGGAAGTGGGGTATTTTTGGCGACTGCGAACACAATTTCCGGCGTGAACCCACAAGATATCATGACCGCCTTTGCCCAGTACGGATTTCGCAAAACGTCAATGGAAGACATTGCGCGCGCGGTGGGTCTGTCTCGCCAGTCGATCTACAAGAAATTCGGATCGAAGGACGCGTGTTACGCTTGGGCGCTGAGGGCCTATACAGAAGCGTTGTACCAGCATGTTTTCGCGATGCTCGATCAGGCTGAAAACGCGCCGATGGCTGTAGTGGAAACGGCGCTGATTTCTGTCGTCGGAGATTCGGTCGAACTGGCTGAATCCAGGCACGGGTCCGAGCTGCTCGAGGATGCTCTGGCCGTCGCAAGCGCCCAGCCCGAAAATTGGCCCAGCCTGTATGCCCAGAAGCTGGGGGCATTTATCTTGCGCCACGACCTGGCTGCAACGCCGGAACGGGCGCAGGATCTGGCGCATATTTTGATAACCGCCACACGGGGCGCTTTGGTTGTTGCGTCTTCGCGCGAGGCGTTCGCGCAGGATATTCGCCGAATTCTGCGCGGGGTTTTCGGTGATCCCTAGGCGCGGTTTCGGGCCACGCTTGGGGAATGTTCACGCAGTGGTCAAACTGTTTTGAAACACAATGACTTCCTTACTGCCGCATACTGATTTCCGGTAAAGCGCCGGGGTGTTTGGTGCAGGCGTCTCACTGTGATATGACGTTACGTAAGATACATCTAACCCTGAACTTTTTAGGGCTGTGCAACAAGGGGGAAAGCTATGAAATACATGGGATTTGGAGCAACCATTCTGTTTGCGGCAGGGTTGGTCGTCAGCACTTCAGCCAGTTACGCGCAGACCCGTGAAGAAAGCCATGGCATGGTGTTGCTGCGCGGGTTGCCGACGCTGGATACCCATCACAGCGTTGCCATTGTTGAATTGGACCCGGAATCTGATCGCTTTGGAGAAATTCTCAGCGAGGTTGAGCAACCCGATATCGAGCACCCTCTGCATCACCTTTACTACAGCCCGAATGGCAGGCTGTATTCCACCGGGCTTGATCCGGCGTGCAGTCTGGCCGAGATTGGCTTGTCGAGGGACGCTGGCGGTGCGCCGGTGATCGAAGGCATCACCTGTCTGGACACACAGGGCCAGATCGTGGGCGAAGATATCATGTGGGCCAATTCGAACGGGCAGGAATACATGTTTGTTACCTTCATGGGGGGCACCGGAGGTGATGATGGCGGCTCGGTCGGGGTGTTTGATCCGCAAACCAACGCGGTGGTCAAAATCATCGAAGCCCGTAAAAGTCAGGTCGGCGAAGGTGCCCCGTATATCATGTATCCGCATGGCATTTCGGCTTTCGAGGATCGTATGGTGGTGACATCGACCGTGCATCCTGACTTGGCTACTGGTGTTGGGAACGCGTTGACGATCATTGATCTGAACACGTTAGAGCCTATCCAGAACATCACCGTCGAGAATGAAAAGCCGCTGAACTTCCCGTCTTCTCCGGTCGAGGTTCTGTTCGCGCGGCCCAGCATTCACCCCGATATCGAACCGGCCATTCTGGCCAATACAATGTTCGGGTTCGAGACGTGGAAAATCCCCTATGACGCCAAGGCCAAGACCTTTGGCGCGCCCGAGGTCATCTATAGCGGTGTCGCCAATGACACTGCCGTGCCCTTGGAATTCTATGGCACCGAGGATGAGCTGTTCATTTCGCACGCTTTGCCCGGTGTGGTGAAACGGTACGAACTGGGCGCACTGCCTGAACTGGTGTCCAGCGGCCCCGACATCGTGACCGATCCCGGTGCACATCACATGATCTTTTTCACCTCCGCCTCAGGGCGCGAGTTGATCGCGATTCAGAACAATCTGCTCAATCTGGGCAACGGTGCGGACAATGACCCGACCGATGTGGATTTCATCGCTTCTCTGAACGCGCACACGATTTCGGTGCATGATCTGGAAACCGGTGAACGTATCGGGACAGTCAATTTCAAGGAACGCTACAACAAGGGCGTGGACAACGTTGAGGGTCTGTTTGGTTCGGGCTTTGTGCATCACCACTAACGGATCGGGTGGCCCATGCCTCGGGTGATCGTTCTGCTGGCCGCCGCTGCGATTCTGGTCGCGGCGGGGTGGCTGATCCGGGACTTCATCCGCGATCCGGTGGCGACACCCATCGCCGACTTCTCGGCGCCGTTTGTGTTCGGGCGGTTTGCCGTGCCGCCTGATAACCCGCTGACTCAGGAAGGTTTCGCCTTGGGGCGGCACCTGTTCTACGACCCTATTCTATCCGCGAACAACGAAGTGTCCTGCGCCACTTGCCACATTCAGGCGATGGCTTTCACCGACGGGCGTGCCCGATCTCCGGCCTTGTCGGGCGGTGAGCTGGAGTTCAGCGCCATGAGCCTGGTCAATCTGCTTTGGGGGCAGGAGAGGTTCTTTTGGGATGGCCGCGCGACCTCGCTTGAAGAGCAGGCGCTGATGCCGATCCAGCACCCCGAAGAGATGGGGCAGGATATCGACGTGCTGGTTGCAGAGCTGTCCAGCTCGTCTAGCTATCGTCGCATGTTTCGCCGCGCCTATGGCGAAGTCAGCGCCGACAACATCGCCCGGGCGTTGGCCAGTTTCATGCGGATGCTGATCTCGGACAATTCCAAATACGACAAATACCTGCGCGGTGAGGTGCGGTTGAACGCGCAAGAAGAACATGGGCGCAAATTGTTCATGGCCCATCCTGACACCAAAGTGTCCCTGCGCGGCGGGAATTGCATTGATTGCCACAGTCAGTTCCTGACCTCGGGGTTTCGGGACGCGCTGGACGGGTTCTCGAACAATGGGCTCGACCCAGAGGACACGCTGGCACCTGGTTTGATGGCGGTCACGGGAAACCCTGCTCACAAAGGGTTCTTCAAGGTTCCAACCCTGCGCAATATTGCCGTGACCGCTCCTTATATGCATGACGGCCGGTTCGAGACGCTGCGAGATGTCATGAATCACTATAATGACGGCATTGTCGTCAGCGACACGCTCAGCCCGTTGATCCTTGAAGCCGATAACGCCCCTGACACCCCGTCGGATACGGTGGGCCTGCGCATGACACCCGAGGAAATCGACGCAATCATCGCTTTTCTACATACGCTGACCGACGAAGTTTTTCTGACCGACCCTGCCTTTTCCAATCCGTTTGAAGGAGGCTCATGATGTCCCGCCTGCAAGCCATGTCCGGTTTTGGTCTGTTGGTGTTGCTTGCCATCGGATGGATTGTGTTCGTCCCTGGCCCCAAACGCACGACCGATGTCACCGTCACGCTGCGGGCGACCATGGATGGGGCCCCGCTGACCTTCGACCAGTTCATGTATGACAACCCCGCTGGACCCGGCGCGTTTCGGGTACGAGATTTTCGGTTTTACCTCAGTAATCTGGTTTTGACCTCGGGCGATGAAGAGTTCGTGGAGCCCGACAGCTATTACCTTGCCCGGTTCGACAATGCGGACAGATCTTATGTGATCACTCTGTCCGATGTGCCACTGCGCCGGATCGAGGGACTGCGCTTTTTGATCGGCGTGGACCCGGACGCCAACGGGTCGATCCTTGCGCGGGGCGATCTGGACCCCAACAGCCAGATGGCGTGGAACTGGGAGGTTGGGTATAAATTCGTTCTCTTCGAGGGTGCATTGGATGTGGATGGAGCCATTTCTCCGCTGGTTTATCATGTTGGGTTTTCCGAGAATGCCCGCGAGGTCTCGGTGCTGGTTCCGGCAGACATGACGCGGGCAGGGGAGACGCAGATAAATCTTGATGTCGATCTGGCCAAACTGTTCGACAACGCGGCGCTGATTGATATGCAAGCCCTGCCGACGGTGAAATTCGACCGCACCGATGCGCGAATGCTGGCAGACAACTACGCGGACATGATATCGGCATCCTATTAGCGGTTTCGCAGGGTTCGCGGCATAAAGCCAAATTTCCGCCCTTATTAGGTCAGATGATCCGCAAAATCAGGGCGCACAAAGATCTTCATGAAGGTTCAGGGGGTCTTTGCTGTGAAGCGCATCATTGGACATATCGACAGTCAGAAAAGGCGACTCTACGCGATTGCGTTTCTGGCGTTTGCTGCCGGATATGTCCTGTACTCCCATATCGAGGTGACACGTTTCGGGATGCCCCTGCCGGTGTTCACCGGGCTGCTATATATGTCGATGATCGTGTTCGCGACGGCTGTGTCCACGTATTTTCTGCCCAAACTAGCCCGCGTGACAGATGCTGTCGCAGTAACGCGTCTGGGTTTCGCCGTTTGGGTCGCCGGCACGCAAAGTTACGAGGTTGCGGCCTCACCTTTGATCGGCGCGACCATTGTGATCGGAGGTGCAATGGTTTTGTTGCAACTGCGTAGCTGGGCCACCTTGGCGGTTCAATCCATGCGGGCAGCTACAGCGGTCGATCAACCAGTTCCTGTTTGGGTTGGCGCCCAGCGTCGGGCATAGTCATGACCCAAGGCGGCACCCCCGCCTGATCTGCACAAATCCTGCACAACATCCGCCGCTGGTTTGCACATCAAGGTGTGACAAGGCGGTATGGAACATAACCGATCTTACCTACTGTGGGCCGGGTTGGCCCTTGCATCCGCCGTATTGGCGATCGAGCCCGTCCTGTGGCTGATCCAAAGCTGGCGCGATCCGTCTTACCAATCCTATGGCGCGCTGTACGGCCTGCTGCTGGCCGGTCTGGTGCTTCTGTCTCTGACAAGTTCTCGCCCGCAGGGGCCGGACCGGCGCGGGCGGGTCTTTGCCGTCTTCCTGGGTGCGGCCTGCGTTCGCTTGGGGGGGCAGGTGCTGGCCGTCAATATCCTCAGCGCATTGGCTCTGGCGTTGGATGTCTTTGCGTTGGCCGTTTTCCTGCGACTGGATCAGCGACGCATTGCGCTGTCGCCCATGTGGTTGGCGGCGCTGTTTCTGTTCTGCCTGCCGCTTGGACCGATCCTTGAGCGGGTGGCAGGGTTTCCGTTGCAGGTGATGTCCGCCCACGTGGCGTGCGCAATGCTGTCGCCCTTTTTCCCGGACCTGCTATGCGAAGGAGTTCGGCTGCGTGTGGGTGGCGTGGATGTTCTGGTCGATCTGCCCTGCTCGGGCGCGGTGGGGCTGTTGCAGCTTGTCAGCCTTTGGGCCTGCCTGAATGCGCTCTACCGTCCGGCACTTTTGCCTGCGCTGGGCGGAGGTCTGTTGATCGCAGCGGCAACGGTGCTGGGCAATGGCCTGCGCATCACCCTGCTGGCGGCGGGACTGGCGCAAGGGATCGACACGATGGCTCCTACGTTGCACAGCCTTATCGGGCTGGGGACACTGGCGCTGGTCGCCTTGACCATTGTGCTGCTGTACCGTCCGAAACCGGCCCGGCTCAGCCCCGCGCGGATCACGACGTTTTCCCTGCCGCGCGTCCTGCATTTCCCAGCGGTTGTATCGGCGTTGGGTCTGTCTCTGGCAATCATCAGCGCGCCGCGTGCGCCCGTCGATCAATCGGCACCCGTGCCCCCGACCGAGCTGCCGGGTCAATTGCTTGGGCATCCCGCGCAAGAGGTCGCACTCTCTGACGTTGAACGCGCCTATTTCGCCACCTATGGCGGCACGGCGCGCAAGGTGCAGTTCGGCCCGATGGGGGTGAATGTAGTGCGGACTACATCCCCACTTCGCCACCTGCATTCGCCGGCCACCTGCCTGCTTGGTATGGGCTACCAAGTGCGGTTTCTAGGCACCCGGTTCGATCCTCTGCCCAGCTCGGTTTACGAAGCAACGGGCCCAGACGGGCAGGTCTGGACCGTCGCAGTCAGCTTTGTCTCGGGCGATGGTCAGCGCACGGCAGGTGTGGGCGAAGCCGTCTGGAGTTGGCTGAACGGCTCGTCCCGCGAATGGCGCTCGATCCAGCGCATTACCCCGAAATCCATGTCAGATCCGGACCGCGCCGCCTATGAGGTTGCGGTTCTGGCCGCCCTTGATTTGTAACCCTTGCTCAGGAGATCCAAATGCGTGCCCTTTTCCCAGTGATGATCCTACTTTTCTGGCCGATGATCGCGACGGCCAAACCCGACCCCGCCGACGTGGCCGGGCGCGTTGTCGCCCACGCAGGCGACCGGGTGTTTGATCTGCCCCTGCTGGACAGCGCCCTGCATGTCACCGTTCAGGGCGATATGGCGACAGTTGAACTGCGGCAGACGTTCCAGAACCCAGCGATGGTTCCGGTCGAGGCCGAATACCTGTTCCCCCTGAATCAAAAAGCCGCCGTTTACGGGATGGAGATGCGCGTAGGCGATGAGTTGGTACGCGCCGTGATCCGTGAAAAAGCACAGGCCGAGGCAGAGTTCGATCAGGCCGCGTCCGAGGGCAAGGCGGCTGCGCTGTTGACCCAGCACCGCCCCAACATGTTCACGCAGAGGATTGCCAACCTGATGCCGGGGCGTCCGGTCGAGGTAACGTTGCGCTACGTCCAGATGGTGCCCAAGATCGACGGCCAGCATGAGATGGTGATCCCTCTGATCGTCGGCCCGCGCTATCAAAGCCCGCTGGACGCTCCTCGGCCTGAACTGGCCAGTGCCGAGGACATTCCGCTGAAAAATGCCACGTGGTCCGTCAGTCTGGTTCCTGCCTATCCTCCGGTCGCGGGGCTAGACCTGCCCGATACTGTGACGTCCGAGCGGGTCGCGCTGAATGTCTCTCTGATCGCCGGGGTTGAGCTTTCGGGGTTTCACAGCCCGACCCATCCGCTGCTGATCGATCAGGAGCAAGACAGCCTGACTGCCCGGTTTGCCGAAGGCAAAGTCATGGACAACCGCGATCTGGTGCTGCGCTATACGCTGGGTGGGGCGGAGTTGCAGGCGGCAACCCTGTCCCATCATGACGAGCGCGGTGGCTTCCTTTCGGTTTTGATCGAACCCCCGGCGGTCCCGGACGAGGCCACAGCAACCCAGCGCGAATTGGTCTTTGTGCTGGACACCTCCGGCTCGATGGGCGGGGAGCCGATGAAGGCCAGTAAACGTTTCATGGATGCTGCCTTGCAAGGGCTGCGGAAGGGGGATCATTTCCGCATCATCCCGTTTTCCAACACGGCGCGGCATTTTTCGAACACATCGACCCCGGCAACCCCGTCGAATATCCGCAAGGGACGCGATTTTGTGCACGGCCTGTCTACGGGGGGCGGGACCGAAATCGACACTGCGGTTCGCGCTGCCTTTGCGACCGACACGCCCGAGGGCGCGATCCGCATCGTGGTCTTTCTGTCCGACGGCTATATCGGCAATGAGGCGCGGGTTCTTAAAACCATTCGCGGCCAAATCGGTCAGGCCCGTATCTATGCTTTCGGGGTGGGCAACGCCGTGAACCGCTATCTTCTGGATGCCATGGCGGAAGAGGGGCGCGGCTATTCCCGCTATGTCGCGCTGGACGAAGACGCGCTTGAGGTGGCAGAGACTCTGGCTGCAAACCTCAAGTCCCCTCTGCTGACCGACTTGCAGATCGACTGGGGCGGATTTGATGTGCAGGATGTTACGCCAGCACGTCTGCCCGATCTGTTTGCGGGCAACGGCCTGCGCTTGATGGCGCGCTACGACGGTGCTTTTGAGGGCGAAATCACTTTGAAAGGACTGGTGCAGGGCCGCCCCGCGCAGATGCCGGTCAAGCTGTCACTGACCGAAACCGAGGGCGATGCCGCGCTGCCGCTGATCTGGGCCCGCGACCGGATCGGCGTGCTGGAACGACAGATCGCGGTCGGGGACCGCGCCGGGCAGGCGGATGCCGAGATCACGCGTCTTGGGCTGGCCTATTCGCTGCAAACTCGAAATACCTCATTCGTGGCCGTGTCGCAGCAAATCGTCAATGACAGCGGGCAAGAGGCTGTCGAAGCTGATGTGCCCCTGCCGGTGGTGTCCGGTGTGACGGCCGCGGCCTATCCGTCGCAGGGCTTTGCCGGGTCATCCTCGCCCGAGCCACAGGCGATTCTGGGTCTGATCATGGTCGCAGCTATGACCGCATTGGGTCTGCGTCCTCGGCGGGCGCGACGGGTATGAGGTCGCTGATCATGCAGGTTGATATGGACATCGCCCGGATCGCTTGTCAGAACCTTCCTATGGAAGCGCATATCCTGATTGTTGATGATGATCCCAAGATCCGCGATGTGATCCGCATCGCCCTGAAAGGGGCGGGTATGCGCACAACCGAAGCCGCGAACGGGCAGGCTGCGCTGACCCATGTCGGACGTGAATCGATCGATCTGGTGCTGCTGGATATCGGAATGCCTCAGATGGATGGGTTTGAATGCTGCAAGGCCATTCGGGCGCGATCGGATCTGCCGATCCTGTTCCTGACCGCACAAGATGACGAAATCGACCGGGTTCTGGGATTTCAACTGGGCGCCGATGATTTTGTCGCCAAACCCTTTAGCCCGCGCGAACTGGTGCTGCGGATCAAGGCAATCCTGTCCCGTGGTCGCCGCTCGGCCTCGCGCCCATTGCGCACCGGCGGGCTGGAGCTGGACATGGCCGGTCACACCTGCCGCATCGAGACCACGCCGGTCGATCTGACGGCGACCGAATTTCAGTTGCTGTATTCTCTGGCAGAGCGTCCCGATCAGGTGCATGACCGAAATGCGCTGGCCCAAAAACTGTATGGGACGGGCACGCAATTATCCGGGCGCACGATTGATAGCCACGTGCGTAACATTCGGGCCAAAGCGTCTCAGGTCGGGTGCGCCGATATCATCCAGACGGTCCACGGCGTCGGTATCAAGCTGGGCGCATGTACGTGCGACGGATAGGCGCGATCCGCCGAAAATGGCGCCCGTCGATGGCGTTTGTCGTTGCGCTGGTCTGTGTAGCTTTGGTCTCAATACCGCTGGCGGCCATGATGACGGTGCAGCTAACCTCGAACCAGTTTGTGCGGGAAACCGAACAGGTGCTGCTGAAACAGGCTGCAGTCTACGCCGAGATTTATCGCACCCGCTTTCAGGCCATGGACGGACCCGAGATCGGCCCCGAACTTGCGCCCGAAATGCAAGAGTTTTGGGCCGCCGAGGTCCGCCCCATCCGGGCCCAGATCAACGTGCGCCGCGACCGGGTTCTTCCGCCACTGCCGGAGGGACCAAAGGTCGGGGCGATATCCGATCCGCGTCATGAAACAGTTTTGCCGGGCATGGCCGATCTGGCCCGGTCTGCGGGCAAGAGCACACTGGCCGGGGTGATTTTTCTGGACCATCAGGGGCAGGGCACCGGCGAGGCGGGGTTGCGTGCTTTCGCCGATTTGGCCGAAGTGCAGCAAGCATTGACTGGTCGTGTCGGTACGGCGTTGCGGGCGCGTGCAGATGAATTTGACCGCCATCCGCTGACCTCGATCAGTAGGGATACGGGGTTTCGGGTGTTCGTGGCCTATCCCGTTCTGGCACAGAATCGTGTGATCGGGGTTGTGCTGCTGTCCCGCACGCCGCTGAACCTCAGCAAATTTCTGTACCGCGAACGAGACGCGCTGATCATAATGGCGCTGTTCACGCTTAGCGGTGCTGCATTGATCGGATGGCTTTTGCACCGACTGATGTCCCGTCCGGTTCGGGGCCTGCGGGATGAGGCGCGCCGAGTGGCTTCGGGGGATACCCCTGTCTCGGACCCGCTTGCACATTACGGGATGCGGGAACTGGCCGATCTTGGTGAAAGCATGTTGTCGATGGCCGATACGTTGCAGGCCCGATCACGTGAGATTGCGATTTATACCGATCACGTGACGCACGAACTGAAATCCCCAGTCACCTCGATCGCTGGAGCCGCCGAGCTTTTGTCCGAACCTGCGCTGTCGCCTGAAGATCGCGCAGGGCTGCTGGACAATATCCAGACCGAAGCTGCGCGCATGAACACTCTGCTGGGCCGGCTGCGTGAGCTGAGTAAATTGCGGCAAGCCCCGAAATCGGGTCCGGGCCTGTTGCCTGCCATGCTGCCCGCTGTAGACGGGCTGGAAATCCGGATTGCCGAGGGTCAGAACTTGATGCTGCCGTTGTCAGAGGAACACGGGAGGGTTGTTTTACTGCACATGGCTCAGAACGCAAGGTCCCACGGTGCTACCGAGGTGATCTTGTCTTATTCCAATAGTGTCCTGCGGGTTCTGGATAACGGTGAAGGGATTTCACAAAACGACGCGGACAGGCTAACCGAGCCCTTCTTCACAACGCGCCGCGAAGAAGGCGGCACTGGAATGGGTCTTGCGATCGTTGCCGCGATCCTCGAAGGCTATAGGGCCACGCTGAAGGTTGAGCCTTCAGATATGGGGGCAGAATTCCGAATTGAATTCGCGAATAATAGGCCCGGCTTACAGCAATACTGACCAGACATTTCACGACGTGTGAAAGGCATAAAGTAACGCGCAGTGTTTCGAATCAACTTGAGACTATGGGCTCGAGAAATTCGGCAAAAATTGGGCAAAATTGTGGCAATAATTAGGCTATAGGTTCGGCAGTCCTAAACCGGGGATAGATTGAGAAGCACCGCGAAATTGCAGATGGTCTGATACGGGAAGTTTGGGGTAAGCGCCTAATTTGGCTTGGTATTCAGATTGGGCCTATTTGAACCCTGAATGGTTTGTAACGTATAGAGCAAGCGTTATTTGCAAGGCCTGTCAACTCGACCTGCGCTTGCAATCATTTGAATTGAAATGGATTTTTTGATACTCTCGGGGCGAGGCTGGGTAATTAGACCTAAAGAGCCAACAGGGTGCCGTTTACTGGAGTTTATTGACATCGCGTCAGATGTTGAACGGCACAGTCACAAAATTTGCGCGTCACGAGTTTGGCGAATTGCGCGCTGTACGGCTTGGTAGCTTGTGCGGCCAAGACTGCTTTTGTTTTTATTTTGGGGGCAAAATAATGGCTATTCCTAATGCAATCGACGACATCGGTTTATTCTCTGTCAACGAAGACGATGTTTTGAAGGTCAATCCAAGTAACAGTGTTCTGAAAAACGATACTGACGCCGATGGGGATGGCCTGGCGGCCAGTATCACCGGCAATCCTCAGAACCCGCTGTTCGACTTTAAGACGAATGGAACGTTCACCTATGACGCCCGCTATCATGGCGTTTTGTATATAGACACCGATGGCACCGACCCAACGCTCAGTGACGCAGCCGATGGTGACTTCACGTTGACCAACGGGTTCGACTCGTTGGGGGCAGGGGCTATCGTCTACGACACCTTCACCTACGAGGCCAATGACGGCCAGGACGGGGACGAGGCGACGGTCAGCGTCATGATCGTCGGCGAAAACGATGACCCGGACGCGGTCGATGACGCGGCCCAGTTCGATCAGGACACGACCGACAACGTCAGTATTGATGTCGTGTTCAACGACACGGATGTGGATATCTGGCCGACCGCTGACAAGGATAACCTTGAGGTCATCGGAATTGCCGACATCGCGGATGAAGGCGGCCCGGCAGGTGGCTCGGACAATTCACTGGGCGACGGGTTGATGATCACGACCGATACCGGTGGCACAGTTCAACTGGATGCGGGCACTGGCGAGTTGGTCTACACCGCCGCCGAAGGCTTCTTTGGCATTGATACGTTTGAATACACGGTCAGCGATGGCAATGGCGGCGAAGATACCGGCGTTGTCCGCGTCACTGTTCTGCCCGGCAATGAGGCGCCCGACGCTGTGGACGACACGCGGACCATCAGCGAAGACGCAGGTGAAACCAGTCTGGCAACTGTGTTGGGCAATGACACAGATGTCGATGACGCGCCGTTGATTGCTGCTGAATTGTCTACAGATATCGGCAGCGCCCTGACCCGTGTGGATGACATGGGCACCCCCATTGCGGGCAACACCGGTATTTTGGTCGATTTCAACGCAGACGGTACCTTCGACTATGACCCCAATGGTGAGTTTGAAAGCCTGGGTGTTGGCGAAACCGCCTATATCGAGTTCGACTACATTGCCTATGACGGAGAGGGCGCCTCGGACTCTGCGACCGTCACGATCGAGGTTCAGGGGCAGAATGACGGCCCGAACGGTTCGAACGGGTCGGCGACGGTTTATGAACGTGGCTTGTCCACCGGAACACAGCCCGAACCGAACACAATACCGGACTCGGGGAGCAATTCAGACATTGTCCAAACGATTGACCTAAACATCAGTGACCCGGACGCAAATGACATGCCGTTTCTGTCCAGCACGTCAACCGCGATGAACTATACCCCCGGCGACGAGATTGCGGGGCTCTATGGGACATTGGCGATCAACAATAACGGAACGGTGACCTATACGCTGACCGGCTCTGCCGAACATGACACCGACGGCGTGACCGAACAGGAAATGTTCACCGTCTATGTGCTGGATGGAAATGGAGGCTCCAAGGCGCTGACGGTGACAATTGACGTCAAGGATGACAGCCCCTATCTGGGCAATTCCCCGGTTGCGGATGAAGCCAGTGACAATGACGTCGAAGGCAACACAGTGGGTGCTCCGGTCTCATTCTCGTCGGACACAAACAACACCACTTCGGATACGTTCGACTATTTCGAAGGAGCCGATGAGGCGACGTTGTCGGTGACAGCGGTCCCCGCGCGTTTCATGTTGTATGACAGCGATCCCGATGCGCCAGGCGGCGAGGTTTATGTCGACTCGGTCTATGATCCGATGACACAAACCGTAACGGGGACGATAGACGGCGGAACGCTGGATGATCAGGACCTGTACACTCTGGTGCTGAACGAAAGCGCAGGGTCCAATACCGGGTCCTACCAGCTTACTATGTTGCTTGATCCGCCTTCGGATCTTCTGGATCTCGATTTTGACTCCGTGAGTGCGGGTTCGCCACAGGATGAGTTTGTCTTTACCAATATCGGCAATCTCACGTTTGACGGCGGTTCCGGGAGTGTTGTTGAAGGTATGACCAATGGCCAGACCTCATACAATCTGGGGGCCTCTTTCAATACCGAAGCGGGCGATGGCGACTATCGCTTGAACCCGAACAGCGGCGGTGGCTTTGGCATGGGTGACGGCAATATCGAGATCAACGAGGTCATCGAGATCACCAACATCAACTCGGCATCAACCACAGGGTTCGAACTGGACGTGACCGGCAATGGCGGTGGCGTACAGGGCAATGATCCACTGGATCTGGTTTGGGAGGCCTGGGATACCAGCGTCGTTCCACCTGTCCTGATCGACAGCGGGCGGATTGACCTGACCCAGATGACCACAACCGACAAGACGGTGGAAGATGTTCTGATCCTGCCCAGCGGCACCTATGACACGCTCTACCTCGCGTTTGATGGCGTCGACAATAACGACAAGCTGCGGATCAACAATTTCCAGACGCTGACAACAATCGAAATCGACGACTTCGAACTGGACTTTACCTTGGCGGCCGCTGAAGACGCCGTGGACGGCGTTGACCCAACCGGTGACGGTGACGTCGCAGACGGAAGCCCGGCAAGCTTCACGATATACGTGGATGGAACCGACGAAGATTCCGTCTTCTCAATTGTTTAAGACAAAATCCAATGAGGCGGTCAGTTTACACTGGCCGCCTCTGCTCGTCGATTTAACGAAAAAGTCCCGCCGACAGTTTTATTGAATCGTGCATTCGGGAATTTGGGGGTGATTTGCGGTGTTTAAGGTGCTGATCGTCGCGCCAAGCGGAACAATGCAAGCCGTTATCAAAAAATTATCCGCAGATTTGGATCAAAAAACAGCCAAAAACGGGGAATGTTCACGGATTAACATTGGGTTAATTTGGCCCCCGGTAAATTGCAGGTGTAGTTGTTAAAGAGTTGAGCATGGTTAAGCTGAACAAATATCTGACAGAGCTGTTTCCGGTCGAATGGAAGTCTTATATTCCGGGGTTGAAAACGACCGGAGACGGCTCTTCTAAGTCCATCCGGCTAGGGCTGGAACTGGCTGTTCCTGCATCTGTTTTCTTTCTGTTGCTGGCCTATTGCCTGCACAAAGCCAGTGTCGAAAACTACGTTTCCGTTCTGATGTGATGCATCCAGCCCGCTTTGGGCTGGTCGCCAAGCCTAAGTGGTTTGTCACGGACGTACGAATATCACGCCGCGGCTTTCTCCTCTTTTTCCATTTCCTTGATGATCAGCACGCGCAGGATTTCGCGGAACTTATCCATGTTCCGTTTGAGCAAGGTTTCCATCAACGAACTACCCAGGCCAGCGTCCATTAAGAATTTCGCCGCAGCCTTGCCCAATTTGACGTTGTCCTCGCCCATAAGCTCTTTGGGGCCGCTTTTGAGCCATGGCAGAAGCAGTTTCTCAAGTTCCATTTTGCTAAGAACCTTCAGCATTGCTGACGTTCCAAGCTGGGTTGCAAAACGGCGCAATGCCAGAGGCAGCAGACGCTCGGGCGCGACCGAACGGATATAGACTTCAAGGCCAAGCTGCCCGCCGCGTTTTTCCAGAACCTTGGCCGCTATCTTCAATTCGGCGTTGATTATGCCCTTGGGCACGAGTCTGGGTGCCGCGCGTTCCGACCACGTTTTCAAAAAGGCCGGGCTAAGGGCACTGGTTGTGATATAGGGGCGCGCAAGCTTGACTACCCCACCCACGATCAACCCTGCAGCAGCCCCGGTGATCGCATTCTTCACCATTCTTTCGCTGATTTCTTTTGTCGACATCTGCTTTTCGCCTGCGATTTCACGGCCAATGGCGTCGTAGCCGTCAAAGGCCAACCCTGTAACGGTGGCGGCTGTGGCGTTCAGAACGATCCCTGCGCCCAACCCGGCCGGAGGGCAGGCGGTCAGAATAAGTGCGCAGGTCGCGAATTCACCCGCCGCTCGCACATATCCCGCCTGTTTGATCTTTTTCGCCGTGGCATCAATCAGGCCATGAACCCATGCGATGACGGCATTGTTGTAGTTCACGACAGCCGCGTCGCAGGCGACCAGGGCTTTCTTGAACCCCTTGTAGTCGCGCCCGCTGACGGTTTTTGCCAATGTTTTGTAGGCCGCCGCTGCTTTGGTGTAGTAGGGGCGCGGATCTTCGGCGCGGCTTACCGCGTTGATGAACGTGTAGACATAGCGCTGTTGGTTGTTGATCTCGATCTGGGCATTGTGACGATCACAGGCAGCATAAAAATTGATCCGCTGATGTTCCAGCGCGCGGTCCATTACGCGATGGACCTCTTTGACCGTAGCTTTGTAACCGCGTTCATCCAGCAGAACATTGCGCTTACCGTCCGAGACCACATAAGCCTTCGTTTTCGGGTTAAGAACCCAAACGACTTCTCCCTTTTTGAGCGCTTCACCTTTCTTCAGACGCACCGAGACTTTCTTGTTCTTGGAATATTTCAGGATCGCGTTTTGATCCTTGATTTTATATTGCTTTACGATCGAAGCCAGCGTGTCGCCGTCCTTTGCCTTATGCGAAATCCAAATCACGAAGCGTTCCTCTCCAAACCAGCTGGCAAAATGGGATCAGAGGGCATCTTCCCGCCATCCTCCTGCGGGTGCGTGCAAAACGAGGCCGCCACTGAGTCGATCTGCCGTTTAATAGTGGTAAGCTATGTGGTCTAGGTGTCCGGGTTGTGTCGCATGTTGTATCAATTGTATCAGCCGTGCCGACTGCCCCGACTGCCCCTTGTCGTTTATGAATTGGTGCCCGTAGTTGCCTTGGTGCGCGGGGCAATGGATGGCGCGTATCCCACCCAAGTTTTGAACGCTCGGGTAAAGTTGGCCATGTCGCTATACCCCAGCCTGTGGGCGATCTCGGTCAAGCCCAAATCCGTATCGCGCAACAAGCTTAAGGCGCGGCGATGACGGACCTTGCTCAGCAATTTTCGAAAGGACTGCCCTTCAAGCGTCAGGCGCCGTTGAAGAGTGCGCTTACTCATGCTCATGCGACGTGCAACGGAGTCCAGTTCAGGGGTGCCTTCAAACATATCCAGCAGGATGCAGGCCTCCAACGCGATAATGAAGTCGCTGCCGGGCGCTGTCATTTTTGCCTGAACATCCGCCCAGCATATCGACGCCCCAGCCATGCTGTGTGGCAATGGCGGCGTATCCAACTCAATAGCGGTCAGCGGCAGGGACAGCGCCGAGCGGTCGTAAAGCGGCTGACACTGCAACAAATCGCGTAATTCATCCCCTTGGCCTCGGTCGGGGTAGTCAATTTCGATCCACCGCGGTCGCCAGCTAGGACCAAGGAAGCGTCGGACAAATCCCAGCATCAATGGGATGTTGTGGTCGCTGTGGGCGCAGATGGGGACGTCATCACCGCGCGGGACGAAATAGCGCATGATTCCGCCGCTGCGCATTTCAACCAACCAAACGCGGGGGCCGTTCTGGAACAGGGGCATGGCCCGCGCAAGACGATGAATCCCTTGACGCAACGTAGGGGCCTGACCGGCAAATTCGAACCACGGACCAATTTCCGCCCCGGACATTCCAAGCCCGACATGCAATCCGAAAAACGGGTGGCCCGACACGCGTTCAGCCTCGGCAAAAACACCGACCATTGCCGATAGCGGGATTCGGACAAACCGATCGTTCAGCACATCAATCGGAATGTTGGCTCGTTCAAAGACTCGCTCAACCGCTGCCGGTCCGGCGCAGCTTTGCAGCCGGTCCGGCAAATGTCCCATCCCGGCTGCGGTCGTGGTGGCGGTTTTTAGTTTTGACATCGTTAATGCTGATTTTATCTATGTATTACTTTTGAGACGGAGCAAAATATTGAGGTATATAAATTTTTGCACGGCTCTGGCGTGAAATGACAAGTGAAATGTGCTATCACTTGATACGCGTGGACAGGATGTAAGTTGTCATCACACAGCCCGAGGCGTCTCGGGCAGCCGGGGGGGGGGGCGTGACATCGTATCCATGTCCACAAGCCGAAGGCACTACCCCCGGTTATTTCGAGTTCAGGGAGACAAACATTGCTTTTATTCCGACAATTAGTCAAACGGGCCGCCCGTCCGCTCAGCGGTGGGGTTCTGGCGCTGGCCGCTCTGGGCGCGCCGGTGTTGGCCCAGGGCGCGAACGACACGCCGAATTTCCTGGTCATCTGGGGCGACGATATCGGGTATTGGAACATCAGCGCCTATAATCAGGGCATGATGGGGTATGAAACCCCCAATATCGACCGGATTGCCAATGAAGGGATGTTGTTCACGCACAGCTACGGGGAACAGTCCTGTACAGCAGGGCGTGCGGCCTTCGTCACGGGTCAGTCAGGGTTTCGCACAGGTCTGCTGAAAGTGGGTCTGCCGGGGGCCAAGGAAGGCATGTCGCCGAAAGATCCCAGCATTGCCGAATACATGCGCTCCAAGGGGTATATGACCGGGCAATATGGCAAGAACCATCTGGGTGATCTGGACGAACACCTGCCCACCAACCACGGATTTGATGAGTTCTTCGGCAACCTCTATCACCTGAACGCCGAAGAAGAGCCTGAAAACGAGGATTATCCCAAAGATCCGGCCTTCCGCGAACAGTTCGGCCCGCGCGGTGTGATCCGGTCATCAGCGGACGGTTCGGTCGAGGATACCGGCCCGCTGACCCGCAAACGGATGGAGACCATAGATGAGGAAGTCACAGCCGGGGCACTGGACTTCATGCAGCGCGCCCATGATCAGGGTAAGCCGTTCTTCCTGTGGTACAACACCACGCGGATGCATATCCACACGCATCTCAAGGAAGAAAGTCAGGGCGTGACCGGGCTGGGCGTCTATCCTGATGGCATGGTCGAACATGACGGCATGGTCGGCCAGATGCTGGACAAGCTGGATGAGCTTGGCATCGCCGACAACACCGTCGTAATGTATTCAACCGACAACGGGGCCGAGGTGTTCTCGTGGCCCGATGGTGGCACTACGCCGTTCCGAGGTGAAAAGAACGACAACTGGGAAGGCGGTTATCGCGTTCCAATGATGATCAAATGGCCCGGCGTTATTGAGCCCGGTCGCAAGTCAAACCAGATCATCAGCCATTTGGACTGGTTCCCGACCTTCATGTCCGCGCTGGGCGATCCTGACATGAAGGAGCGCATGCTCACCGAGGCCCCCTTTGGCGAAGAAAACGAGCCCGTCCATCTGGATGGCTATGACTTCATGCCGTATTTCCGAGGGGAAACTGAGGTCGGCCCGCGGCGCGAGTTCATCTATTTCTCGGATGGCGGCGATCTGGTGAACCTGCGTTACAACCGCTGGAAAGTGGTCTTTGCCGAACAGCGCGCCCATGGGTTCGACGTCTGGCAGGAACCGCTGACTTTCTTGCGTCTACCCAAGATCATCGACCTGTATTCCGACCCGTTCGAGCGGGCGCAGGACGAATCCATCGGCTATTCCCGCTGGCGTCTGGACCGGACCTATCTGCTGGTACCCGCGCAGGCCATTGTGGCGCAGTTCCTTGGCACGTTCCAGGACTACCCGCCACGTCAGGAACCGGCCAGCTTCTCAATTGATCAGGTCCTGAGAAGCCTGCAAACAGCCGGCAGTCAGTAACGGCCCAGACCGGACAAAACTTCATGGCGCGGAGCGATGCCGCGCCATTTTCGCACCAAAAGAGATTTCTCATGAAACGCTATGTTTTTGCCGTGGCTGCCTTGCCGTTTGGTTCTTTTCCCGCGCTGGCCGATCCGCTGGCGTCCTGGAACGACACCGCCACCAAAGCCGCCATTATCGACTTTGTCGAACGGGTGAGCGATCCGAACTCTTCCGATTTCGTCCCCGAAGAGGCCCGCATTGCGACCTTTGACAATGACGGCACGCTCTGGGGTGAACAGCCGGTTTATTTTCAGCTTATCTACGCACTCGACCGCCTGAAGGAAAAGGCTGAGGCGGACCCGTCGATCCTGACCTCGGATGTCCTAAAGGCTGCCGCTGCAGGCGATATGGCCGCCGTCGCCGACGGGGGAGAGGCTGGTTTAATGGAAATCCTGAACGTCTCGCATTCGGATATATCCGTCGATGCGTTTCAGGCCGATGTCGCAGACTGGATCGCCACCGCCCGACACCCGGACACGAACCGGCCATACAACGAGATGATCTATGCGCCCATGCTGGAACTGCTGGATTACCTCGAGGCCGAAGGGTTTCAGACGTGGATTGTGTCGGGTGGCGGCATCCACTTCATGCGCGCCTTTGCCAACGAAACCTACGGTATCCCGATCAACCGGATCGTAGGCTCGGTCACGCCGACCAGCTATGAGGTGGTGGAAGGTGTGCCCAAAATTATCAAGGGCCCCGGAATTGCTTTTGTGGATGACAAGGCAGGCAAGCCTGTTGGGATCGACTCGCATATCGGGCAGCGTCCGATCTTTGTGAGTGGCAACTCGGACGGTGATTTCCAAATGCTGGAATATGCCACCGCTGGCGACAGACCTGCCCTAGGCGTGATCGTTCATCACACCGATGCCGACCGCGAATACGCCTACGACCGCGACAGCCACATCGGTAGGCTGGTCCGCGGATTGGATGAGGCCGACGCTCGTGGATGGGTGATCATCGACATGAAAGAGGATTGGGCGAAGGTATGGCCGGAATGAGCGACACTCCCAACCCCCGCGCGCATATCGACGCCTTGCGCGAACGCATGGGTCAGGCCATAATTGGTCAGCGCGACGTCATCGAGCGCCTGTTGATTGGTTTGCTGGCCAATGGCAATCTGCTGGTCGAAGGTTTGCCGGGGCTTGCCAAGACCCGCGCGATCAAGGCGATGGCGAAGAACCTGGAAAGCGATTTCAGTCGCATCCAGTTCACACCCGATCTGTTGCCCTCGGACGTGACTGGCACGGATGTCTACTACCAGACCGAAAAGGGCGGCGAATTCCGGTTCGAGGCCGGGCCTATCTTTGCCAATATCGTGCTGGCCGACGAGATCAACCGTGCCCCCGCCAAGGTGCAGGCCGCCTTGCTTGAGGCAATGGAGGAACGGCAAGTCACGGTGGGCGGGACCACGCACAAGATGGCCCCATTGTTCATGGTCATGGCGACCCAGAACCCGGTGGAGCAGGAAGGCACCTATGCCCTGCCTGAGGCGCAATTGGACCGGTTTTTGATGCATGTGCTCATCACTTACCCTCCGGTCGAGGATGAGGTTGAGGTCGTGCGGCTGGTCCGCGCAGAAGAGATCGCCGCCCAGAGCAAAGCAAAAGGCGAAAAACCCGCCCCAATCCCGCAACAGGCGATCTTTGACGCCCGGTCCCAGATCGGTGGAATCCATGTCTCGGACGCTATCGACCGCTATTTCGCCGATCTGGTGCAGGCTACCCGCACGCCCGAGGCCTATAGCGACGATCTGCGCCGCTGGATCGAGGTGGGCGCAAGCCCGCGCGCTTCGATCGCGCTGGATAAATGCAGCCGCACCCATGCCTGGCTGAACGGGCGCGACTATGTCGACCCTGAGGATGTCCGCGCCATTACCCCCGATGTGCTGCGGCACCGGTTGGGGTTGAGCTATGAGGCCCATGGCGAAGGCATCAGCGCAGATCAAGTGATCGCCGAAATCCTGATGCAGGTCGCCCTGCCGTGAGGCGTAGATGATGAACCGAAACGCTTCCCTTCGGCTGGGGCGCGTCAAGCCCCCGCCTGCCGCAACCGATGACCCGCGCGTGCGGGTTGATATCGCGCATTTGCGGGCGCTTGAGACACGTGCCAAGGCGCTGCGGTTTTTACCGCGCCAGCCTGCGCACTCGGTGCTGAATGGCCGCCATGCCTCACGTCTGCGCGGGCGTGGGCTGAATTTCGAAGAGCTGCGCGGATACCTGCCCGGCGACGATATCCGCGCGATTGACTGGAAAGTAACCGCCCGCGCCGGTGAGCCCTATATCCGCGTCATGACCGAGGAACGCGACCGTCCGACGCTGATCGTGGTGGATCAGCGCATGTCGATGTTCTTCGGCTCGGTCCTGAACATGAAATCCGTCACCGCGGCTGAGGCTGCGGCCTTGTCGGCCTATCGGATTTTCGATCAGGGCGACCGGGTGGGCGGCATCGTCTTTACCGACGACAAGATCGCCGAAATCAAACCCGCGCGCAGCCGGGCCACGCTGTCGCGCTTTATGGCCATTCTGGCGGAGGTGAACGGACAATTGCACGCCGAGGCCCCCGAGACCGATCCGATCCGCCTGACCGACGTGCTGCGCGCCGTCGCTCGGATCGCACCGCGCGATCATCTGATTGTGGTGCTTAGTGATTTCGATGTGATTGATGCAGAAACCGAACGGTTGGTCTCAGGCCTGTCACGGCGCAACGACCTGATCTTGGGACTGATTACGGATCCCTTCGCCAAGGACCTGCCTCGCGATCTGTCACTGATCATCTCGGACGGAGCGTTGCAGGCTGAAATCAAAACATCCGACTCAATACAACATGCGGCGCTGAGAGAATTCGCCAGCGCCCGCGTGGCGCAGGTTCTGGATTGGCAGCGCAGGTTCGGCGTGCCCGTTCTGCCGCTGACAGCGGCCGAGGAAACCCTGCCGCAGATCCGGCATCTGATGGGGCTGGGACCGAAATGAACGAAACGGAAATCCCCACCGGCACTTCGCTGGTCGACCTGCTGGATCAACTGGTTGTGCCAGATCCGCCGCCGCCCGTGTCGATGATGCCGCAAACGGTCGGCTGGGCCGTTGTGGGCGCGCTTCTAGCAGCGATGGCGGTACTTGTGCTGTGGCGCATGATTACCCGGTACCGCGTCAACGCCTATCGCCGCGCAGCGCTGGCAGAGCTGGCGCAGGCCGCGGATGACCCCGCGCAGGTCGCCGAAATCCTGCGTCGCACGGCGCTGGTGGCTTATGACCGGCGCTTGGTAGCCGGATTACAGGGAATGGACTGGATCGCCTTTCTGGAACGCACCGAGGGTGCATCGTGGAATGACGCTCTGCGCCCGCTTTTGCTTGATGCACCCTATCACGGCAACACCGGAGCCTCGCCGGATCTGACCGCGCGCGTCGCCCGCTGGATCAAGGCACATAAGCGCGAGGTGGCCTCATGATCCAATTGGCGTTTCCATGGGCTATTCTGCTTCTGCCACTGCCCTGGTTGATCTGGCGTTTCGCGCCACCGCACAGAGAACGCGTGACGGCGCTGCGGGTGCCCTTCTTCCGTCAGGTCTCGCATGCGCTGGGGCAGGAACCACGCACCGGATCTGTGGTGTTGGCCCGAACGCGGATACAGATGATCACGGCAGCGTTCTGCTGGGGGTTGATCGTGATCGCACTGGCCGGGCCAGAACGGGTCGGTCGCCCCATCGAGATCGAAAAATCAGCCCGCGACATGATCCTTGCCATCGACGTGTCTGGCTCGATGGACACTGTGGATTTCACGGATGCACAAGGCGAGAAACGGCAGCGTTTCTCGGCCGTTCAGGATGTTGTACGCGCTTTTGTGCAGGGGCGAGAGGGCGACCGGGTGGCGCTGATCGTATTTGGGTCCAAGGCGTATTTGCAGGCGCCGCTGACCGAGGATTTGCAGACGATCACCGATCTTTTGGACCGCACGCAGGTTGGCATGGCCGGACCCCAAACGGCGCTTGGCGATGCTATCGGGCTGGCGATCCATACCTTCGAAGCCAGTGAGATTGACGAACGCGTCTTGATCCTGCTGTCCGACGGCAGCGACACCTCCAGCCGGATGGACCCAGTGAACGCAGCCGAGATTGCCAAAGACAACCGCGTGACCATCATGACCATCGGCGTTGGCGATCCCGAAGCTTCGGGCGAGGACAAGGTGGATGTCAAAACGCTTGAAGACATCGCTCGCCGCACCGGTGGTCAGTACTTCTTTGCCGCCGACCAGTCCGCCCTGACCGCCATCTATGCCCGAATCGACGAACAAAGCCCGCGTCAGGTCGAAACTCTGTCCTATCGCCCGCGCCAGTCTTTGGCGTGGATACCACTGGGGTTGGCTGCGCTGCTGGGTTGCGCCGCGATGGGATGGTTGTCGTTGGGTCACCGTAGTGGGAGGGCGCAGGCATGAGCGATCTGCTACTGGCCATGTCGGTGTTCCATTTTCTACGGCCGCTCTGGCTGCTGCTGGTGCCAGTGATCGTCGGATTATGGTGGCTCACCCGACGACGTCGGTCCGGGCGTAACACCCTGTCTCAGGGCATCGCACCGCATCTGCAAGCTGCGATGGAAGTCGGACGCAATCAGGCGCACCGCATTCGGCCCATAGATGGGGTTGCGCTGACTTTGTTGTTGCTCGCCGCGGCGGCTGCAGGACCGACTTGGTCACGGCAACCCAACCCTCTGGTGGCCCAATCCGCGCCGGTGGCAGTGGTTCTGAAAGTCACCAAATCGATGGACGCCATCGATGTTGCACCCAGCCGTCTGGAACGCGGCAAGCAAAAGATCCGCGATTTTCTAGACCTGAGGGCAGGGGGGCGATCGGGGTTGGTGGCCTATGCAGGCAGCGCGCATGTGGTGGTTCCAATGACCGAGGATGCCTCGATCATCCTGCCTTATCTCGAAGGGCTTTCGCCAGACGTGATGCCCAAGGAGGGCGCGGATTTTGCACAAGCCCTGAGCCGCGCTCAAGCCCTGATCGAGGACGAAGGCGGTGGTGCATTGTTGCTGGTGGCCGATGGTCTTGATCCGGCGGATGTGAGTGCGGTCGAAACCGCCTCGATGCCGGTTGCGGTTCTGTCCATGCTGCCCGAAGGCACGCGCGACCGGGGGCTTGATGCGCTCGGCAATCGGGTGATCGCTGTGCAGCCCGATGGCAGCGATATCCGGCGTCTGGACCGGACGCTGAATGCCTCATACCGGCAAAGTCTGCTGGAAAACTCTGATGACCCGTGGCTGGATCGTGGGCCGCTGCTGACTTGGCCTGCGGCACTGTTGCTGCTTTTGTGGTTCCGGCGGGGCTGGACTATGCATTGGGGTGCCGCGGTCTTTGCACTTATGCTGGTGGCGCCCGGGCAGGCGCGCGCCGACGGCCTGGCTGACTGGTTCTGGACGCTTGACCAGCAGGGGCAGCGTGCCTATGATCGCAAGGATTATACGCGCGCCTCTGAACTGTTCAGTGACCCGCTGTGGCGCGGATGGGCCATGTACCGGGCGGGCCGCTATGCCGAAGCCGTGCAGGTGCTGGACCGTGTGGATACCGCACAGGCTGCCATGATCCAGGGTCTGTCAAACATCCGAAATCGGGCTTACCGTGACGGGGTTCGGTCGTTCGAAACCGCTCTGACGCGCGACCCGGACTATCCGGGTGCTGCTGAAAATCTGGAGATCGCAAAACAGATCGTCGCGTATGTCGAAGCCGCGCAAGAGGCGCAGGATACGCAGGACCAGACCGAGCTGCGCGCCGATGACGTGACCTATGACAACGAGGAAAACAAAGGTCAGGAGCTTCAGGTCGACCTGCCGCAAGAGGACGCCGCTGTCGGGCTGCAGAGCGCCGAACAATGGATGAACTCTGTTGATACCGAGACTGGGGATTTCCTGAAAAGTCGCTTCTTGCTGGAAGCGACGCAGGCGGCTGCGGAGGGCGAGCAATGAAACTCTGGCCTGTCTTAGCAGCTCTTTGCACATCAATTGTACCCGATGTCGCGGCGGCGCAAGACCCGTTTCCAGGTTTCAAATCCAACGCCGAGATCAAGGCCGAGGAAGACGCCCGCGACGGCAGTGAAGCCGCCACGCCAACCGAGCCCGTCGCGCGGGTCGAAATGTCGGCCATGGACGTCGTGCCCGGTCAGGCGCTGGATATGCGGGTGACCGTTTTGGTGCCGACCTACATGCCCAGCCCTCCGGTGTTTCCGACCTTTGATCAGCCGAACCTGATGATCTCGTTGCCTGAAGGCGGGTCGGGCCCCGTGACTGAGCGTGTGGGCGCCAGCAACTGGTCGGGTGTTAGCAGACGCTACAAGGTGACGCCGATGGTGGCGGGAAATTTCGGGATTCCGTCGCTGGAGATCACGGTTACATGGGCCGACCCCGAGACCAACGCGCCTGTTGAAACGACGCTCTCCCTGGCTGCACAGAGCTTCACCGCCACGGTGCCGGACGGGTCCGAGTCGCTTGACCCTTTCATCGCCGCTGAAACGCTGAGCCTGACGCAGACCGTCGAGGGATCAGCCGAGGCTCTGGAACCCGGCGATACTCTGACCCGCAATATCACTGCTGAAATTACGGGAAGCAGCGCTATTCTGCTGCCCGCGCTTGCGCCCACGGGCGCTTTGCCCGGTTTGGCGGCCTATCCTGACAGCCCGACGGTGCAGGACCGGGAGAATCGGGGAAAGACCGTCGGTACTCGCTCAGAACGCACGGTTTATTTGGCGGAAAGCGGCGCTCAAAGCAGCCTGCCTGTCATCAAGCTGCGTTGGTTCAACACAAACACGGGACAGATCGAAACCACGTCGGTCGAGGCCATCCCCTATAACGTCGATGGCCCGATCTTGCGCAGCGTCGCCGATTCCGACCGGGCGACTCTGATCTATATGGGTTTCGCCGTGCTTCTGGGAACGCTGGCTGCCATCGGGTTGATCCGCCACAGAGCCCGCAAGCGCGACACGTCCCTACCACCCCCGACCGAGGCCAGCCTGTTCCGCGACCTGATGCACACCGTCAAGGCACGGGATCTTCACAACCTCTATGGTGCATTGGACCGATGGGCGGCGATGACACAGGGTGCCGACCCGCGTCGACACACAGACGTCCAGCTTGCCCTGACCAATATCGGTGCCGCCGCCTATGGCCCGCAAGACAGCGAGCCGGGGGCAGCCTGGGCTGCGCTTGCAAGGGCCTTGTCCGCCGCCCGGCACTCGGGCACTCTGACCCGCGCGGCACAGCCTTTGCCCGCGCTGAATCCCACGGGCCCTGCCTGACCGACCGAAGGACTCTGATGCGCCTGCTCATTTCTGCCCTGTTAACCCTTACTGGCCCTGCTGTGCCGGCTATCGCTCAAAGCGCAGATTATGTCGGCTCGGACGCCTGCACCGAATGCCACCGCGCCGAGGCTGATGCCTGGAAAGGCTCGCACCACGCGGGGGCCTGGACTGAGGCCGTACCCGACAACATCCGCGCGGATTTCAACGGGACAACTTTCACGTTGGGCGACATGACCGCGCGGTTTCGGATTGAAGCAGACGGCACCCACCACGTTACCGTGACTGAGCGCGACGGTGTTACAACCGACTACCCGGTGCATTCAGTTGTCGGTGTCGAACCTCTGCAGCAATACTTGCTGGAAACCGAGCCCGGCCGGTTGCAGAGCTTCGACGTGGTCTGGGATACGGAAAAGTCCGAATGGTTCCACCTTTACCCGGATCAGAACGTGCCACCCTCGGACGCGCTGCACTGGACGGGGCCGTACAAAAGCTGGAACGCGCGCTGTGGCGTCTGCCATGCCACCGGGTACGACACCGGATACGACCCGGCCTCGGATACATATCAGACCACTCAGGCCGAGATTGGCGTCGGCTGCGAGGCCTGCCATGGCCCCGGTCGTGATCATGTGGGATGGGCTCAGAGCGCTGGCGAGCCCCCCTTGAACTTTGGATTGTCGGCTGACCTGTCGACACCGCAAGGGCTGATCCAACAATGCGCCGGATGTCATTCCCGACGCGAGGCGTTCTTTGATGGCAACCCTGAACCGGGCACCGCCTATCACGACGCCTACAACCTATCGCTGCTGCGGCCCGGCCTCTATTACCCCGATGGTCAGATCCGGGATGAGGTCTATGTATACGGGTCGTTCCTGCAATCGAAAATGCATGAAAAGGGCGTCACCTGTTCCGATTGCCACGATGCCCATAGCGCCGAAGTCATAGCTGATGGCAACGCCGTCTGCGCACAGTGTCATAACCCCGATGGCAACCCGCGCTTTCCCAGCCTGCCGCCGGTCGAATTCGACAGCCCCGCCCATCACCATCACCCAGAAGACAGTGCCGGGGCGCAATGTAGGTCCTGTCACATGACAGAGCAGGTCTATATGGGCAATGACTGGCGGGCCGATCATTCCTTCCGCATCCCCCGCCCGGATCTGAGCGCCGAGACTGGCGTGCCGGATGCCTGCACCAGCTGCCACACCGATCAGACCCCGGACTGGGCCGCAGCACGGCTGCGCGACTGGTTCCCAGACAGTTCCAACCGCGGGCCGCATTTCGGGCAGGTTTTGGCGCGGGCGCAGATCAATCCCACATTGGCCTCGGACGATCTGGTGGACCTGGCCCTTAGTGCCAGCAGCCCGGCACTGATCCGGGCGACTGCCATCTGGCTGATCGGCCAGACCGGCGACCCCAAACAGATCGGGCGCATTTCGGATATGGTCAACGCGGCAGACCCCGTGATCCGATCCGCCGCTGTCGAAGCCATGCACAGCCTGCCCGGTCATGAGCGGGTACAGCGAGTGTTGCCCATGCTGGATGATCCCAGACGCAATGTCCGAATTGCGGCGGCGCGTGGGCTCTATAATGCGCCCATCGCGCATTTGCCTGACAAGATTGCGGCCGCGTTCCGTTCGGCGATTGGCGAGTGGCAAAGCGCGATGGCTGCGCGGCTGGACTTTCCCGAAACCCATTTGCAACTGGGCGGTTTTGCGTTGACCACCCGCAACCTTCCCGCCGCCGATCAGGCCTTTGCCCGCGCCGTTGAAATGGACCCCATGCTGGTCGACGCCTGGATCATGCGTATCCGCATCGCAGCGGTTTCCGGGCAGCAGGAAAAGGTCGAAGAACTCATCGCGGCTGCCAGTCGCGCCAACCCAGGCGACTTTGCTCTTGAAAGCCTGATCGCCCAACTGACCGGAACCGAGATGAACCTGTTGCCCCCACCCGCCGAGCCGGACGAATAAGTTGACAGGTTCAAAGCGCACAGAATTCCTCTGTTGGTGCTTGCCACCGGAAACATGTTCATGGTGTCCCTTTTAGAGCGTCGCGGGCTGGATGTCGGGTGGTGGGTATCGCCGGGCCCGTGTGTTCAAGCTCTTATAGGACAATTTATTCCGAGGTGCTTGAAGACCGTCACGCTCTGCGTCTCATCTGCGTCTCTGACGGCAATTCGCCAAAAAACAGCCGATAGTCTCGGGCGAATTGCCCCATGTGCCAAAACCCATGTTTGTTGGCTATATCGGCAATTGATTTCGCTCCAGCCCCGTTCAGTAGATCTTCGCGAACACCGTCCAATCGCAGTCGCATATAATATGCTTTTGGACCATACCCGAAGCGTTCGTTGAAAGCGCGGTTCAGGGTGCGCAATGACGCGCCGGTTGCTGCGCACAGGTCTTCGATGGAAACGGGCTCCAGCGCATTGTCGTTCATCATCTCCAAAGCCCGGTTAAGGGCGCGGCGTCTGGTTTGGGCTGAACTCTTGTCTTGATGAACTGCGCTGCTGGTCAGGATGGCTAACACTTTGATCATCAGAGCTTCTTCAACATCTTCGTTCCATGGCTCATCCGAGTGTTTCAACAGATTTGCGATTTCTCGTTCCAGCCAATCCATTCTGCGCGCATTACCATCGGAAATCTGTAGTCGCAGCGCCGGGCCTTCGCTTGCGATAGAATATCCGCAACACTGGGCGAGCTTCTGGAACCGCCGGGTGTCAAAAGAAACGACATTGCCAAAGAAACGTCCCGTAGACACGCCGTCGAAACCATCTTTGTTACCAAAAGTTAGAAAGGCGTCGTCGTCGAGCGCACATCCTTGCCAGGAATCTATTGTACCTCTGCGGGAAATGCCGAATGTGCTCCACCCGTCGGGTGAGACGCCGCGTTGGTGAACCGCACCGCTGAGCGAGATGTTCAAAACAGAACATGTCGGGCTAGAGCGCACCGCGATTTGTGTGGACAAAGGGCCGGGGTCAAGCTGGCGAAAATCCATTTCCCAGGGCGTCATCGCGGCAAGGTCATTGGGATGCATCAGATCTAGCACGATCGCAGAAGGGGTCGCTTCAGCGGCCTTGGCATCGTATTCCTGAGGATTTGGCCGATTTTTGATGTGGTCCATTTCAGCATCCTGACAGTTTACCGGTAAAGAAAACAAACTGGAGGGGGGCCAAGTCAAGTGTCGCGTCAAGCTTCCAAGTCGCGCATGGGCAGACCACGCCTGCCAAATGCCGACGCCCGTTCCAAAAGGGTTGTGACCTTTGTCACCCCGCCCGAGTACCGACGCCTAACAGAGCTGGCACATCAGTCCAATCAATCATTATCGGCCCAATGCCACGACCTTCTTGTGGCGGCGTTGCAAGACGTAACCATCAACTGGAGAGCCTGCAGTGACGACTAGTTTGAGATATATGGCGTTGGCCACAACCATGTTTACATTCCTAACCGGGGGGCAGGTTGTTGCGCAAAGCGACCCCATTGTACACGACGGCGAATTCAGCTTTTTGCGTGCTCAGTTTGGAGAGGAGTGGGACGCGCAGGATTTCGAGATCGACGCCAAACTTGCTGAAATTCGTGAGGCTAACGGGGGAAAGCCTCCGAATTTTTTGTATATTCTGATTGACGACATCAGCTTCGGCCAGATGGGCGAGCGAAAGATGAACTATGTGATGGGGATCGAGACACCCAATATCAACGGTTTTGCCCGCGAAGGAATGTCGCTGATGCGGATGTACACTGAACCGTCCTGCACGCCGACACGTACAGCTATGTTGACCGGTCGGCATCCGATCCGGGCCGGGGTTGAAGAGGTCAAGGTCGCTCTGGTTGGTGAGGGTCTGTCTGCCAGCGAAGTGACGCTTCCCGAGATTCTGAAAGAGGTGGGGTATAACACATCTCACGTTGGCAAGTGGCATCAGGGCGATATCGAAGAGGCCTATCCCCACAATCAGGGTTTCGACTACGCAGCCTTTCCGCTGCACCAACAGGTGCAGCTAAGCCTGATGACCCGCGAGGCAATGCAGGCCAACAATATGTTGGGATACCATGCCTCGGGTCAGAACAACCAATTTTTGCTGGACGAGCGCTTTAAACCCTACGGCTTGGTGACAGGGGTTGAGGCCGAAGCAGGCGGGCCCGCGCGCGAGGTTGAAATGGCCCCGGGCGAAGAGTGGACACAGGCCAAATATGAAGAGATGAATGAGCGCTATCAGGCGCAAGCTATGGAGCAGCTTGAGCGCGTTGCGGCGCTGGATGAGCCATTCTTTCTGCAATACTGGCCGCTTTACCCGTTGAACTTTGTCTACCCGGATCAAGCCCTCTCGCGCAACGGCGGGTTTCATGCGGACAAGTTGCAGCTTTTGGACGAATGGATCGGAGACGTTCTGGCCAAGCTAGAGGAGACAGGTGAGGCCGACAATACCATCGTCATGATCATGGCCGACAATGGCCTGATGTATCACTACGAAGGAACCTCTGGCCTGAACCAATTGATCTATCGCGGCGGCAAAACTCAGCATCTGGAAGGCGGGGTGCGCACGGATGCGTTTATTCGCTGGCCCGGTGTGATCGAAGCTGACAGCGCTGCAGGGGACATTTTCCACGTCTCGGATATTTACACCACGATCGCGCGCATTGCCGGGGCGACAGAATTCATTCCGCGGGACCGAGTAATTGACGGGGTCGACCAAACAGCGTTGCTGCTGGAGGGTGAAGGTAATGGGCGGCGTGATTATGTTTACGTCTACGAAGGCCCCGTGCTGCGGTCGATCGTCAAACAGGAATTCAAGATGCATCTGCCTGCGCCGGGTGCTCCGGGGGCTGCTGCGCCGACCTACAATGTCTATAGGGACCCGCGCGAAGAACATCCGCTAGTTGGGTATTCTCTTTGGGCCGGCGCCTCGTTCCAGGACATGGTCAAGCGACATCAAAAGATGATGGCCAAATATCCCAACTCGGAAATTGGTAAAGACATTCCCTACGGCGGTATTGAGAACTTGCGTCCTGAAAGCGAGGAAACACGCGACGTGTTCATGAGCTGGCAATAAACCACTCAGCCGGGCGCAGAGCGTGCACCTCTGCGCCCCTCCGCACTTAGAAATTTCACAAAGGCCCTGAAAATGAACAGTACCTTTTTCGCCGGAAAGAGATGGCGCTTGTCTGCGATTGCCTGCGCGTTTTGGGCCGGATTTGCTCTGCCCGCGAAGGCAGACAACCCGACCTGGGATTTTACCGCCTACCTGTATCTCTGGGCGCCCGCATTAAGCGGTGAAACAACCACTGGGAACAGCATAGATGTAAGTTTCAGCGACATTCTGGACAATCTCGACTTCGGGTTGATGGGCGCTGTCGAAGCGCGACGCGCAAAGCTTTCGGTCTTTGTCGATGCACTGTATCTCAACCTGAGCAACGATCAAAATAGTGCTGTCGGTCCGGGTATCCCTGCCTCTTCGGATGTCGATGTCGAAGGGACCGTATTTACGGGCTCGGTTGGATACGATTTGGTTGATGCGCCAGGAACCCTTTTCACAGTTTTAGGCGGGGTAAGAAGCCTGAACCTAGACAATACTGTTGACATCGAAGTCTCCGGCGGCTCGCAACGTGTGTCGGGTAAGATCAACAACTGGGACGTTGTGGTCGGTCTGCGTGGAACACGCCAGTTCAGTGATCGTTGGGGGATGTCCTACTATGCGGATATTGGTGCCGGAGAAAGTGACCTGACAACTCAGCTTAGCTTGGCAGCAAATTACAAGATCAACAATTGGGACCTGGTGCTGGGCTATCGGTATCTCGATTGGAACATCGGTAATTCGCAGGCGATTTCGCATTTGACCTTTGACGGTCCCTTCGTCGGCGCTCGGTTTGATTTCTAAGGTCGAAACGTGACCCAAACCTGAGGCTCACCAAACCCTTGACGGTCATTCCCATCATCACCCTAAGACCACCCGGAAGGAGAAACAAATGACCATTGTACGCGCGGCAATCGTAGCTCTCGCCTTATGCGGGTTGGGGGATGCTGAGCAAACGCAAGCCTCCGAGGATCGCGCCATCCCGATTGAAGGCGTGGCCAATACCAGGGACTTAGGCGGATTGCAGACCAAAGACGGGCGCAGCATTCGAACCGGGCAACTTATTCGTTCCGGTGAAATTGATCGTATGGGTGCCGACGGAATGGCTCTTGTCGAGGATCTGGGGGTTACTTCCATAGTGGATCTAAGAACCACGTTGGAATCGACCGCTGACCCTGTTTTGTGGCCGGATGGACAAGGGCCTGAACGCTACAATTTCCCGGTCATGGAACAAGAGGCTCAGATGATCGAAGACATGCGTGCAAGCATCAAGTCAGGGACGGCGACCGAGACGCAAACGGACACTCTCTTTTTCGAGGCCTTCGGATATATCGCCACTGACTACACAAAAGAATTTCGTGCTTTGTTTGACGTCCTGATCGAGCAACCGGAGGGGGAGGCTGTGCTGTATCACTGCTCGGGTGGAAAAGACAGAACCGGTGTTGCCACTGCCTTGGTGTTGAGCGCGTTGGGCGTCACCCAAGAAGACATCGAGGCAGATTTCATGATGAGCAACGTTCTCAAGGATGCCCGCAACGCATCCGTGAAAATTGCGGATCAAGTGAACGCTGAACGCGGCACGAGCATGACCCCTGAAGCGGTCTGGCCCTCGTTGGGTGTTCGAATGGAGTATTTGAATAACTTCTATAGCAGTGTGAACGAGACTTACGGTTCGGTCGACAATTACCTGCATGAGGGCCTTGGGCTGACAGATCAGGATCTGGAAAAGCTGCGCAATAGATACTTGAACTAATCCGAAGTCAGCTGTGCTATCTGTGACAGCATGTGCTTTTTTGCCAAGTCACTTCGGATGAACAGGGAGGATAAGATGTTGCGTTTCGTATTTTTCGCCGCATTTTTGTTTGTTGGCATTTTAGGGTTTCCCACCGAGCAATCCGCATATGCGGAAAACCTTCTGGACAAGGTGACGAAAGGCGTTTCCGACGCGGCCAAAAAGGCAGGTGATGTCGCTGAAACTGCAAGCGAGGCTGTTTTGGACACCACCAGTGGTTTGACCGCGTCCGAAATCGACAATGGGGCAAGTGCCGCACTTGATCAATTGTACAGCAACTCATCCGAAGCCAGAGACTTGTCCGAAGAAGCGATAGCCATTTTGATTTTTCCGAAAGTCACCGCAGGTGGTTTGGTCGTCGGAGGTCAATTCGGTGAAGGCGCTATGCGCGAGAATGGGGTCACAACGGGCTACTACAATATTGCGGGTGCCTCATACGGGTTTCAGGCGGGTGTTCAGCAATTCTCATATGCAATGTTCTTCATGAACCACGCTGCCCTTGAATATTTTCGCAACAACAATGGCTGGGAGGCAGGCACCGGACCGACACTGGTTGGTGGTGATCAAGGCTGGTCTGCTTCCATGGGCACCAATGACCTTCAAGGAGATATCGTTCCAATAGTGTTCGGTCAGGAAGGTTTGATGGCGGGAACTAGTCTTAAGGGGACAAAGATCAGCAAGATCGACAAGTAAAGGCGGAGTTAAAGCCTTGGGTTTGCAGCGGATGCTGGTTGTTCTACCGATCTCGGTCATCCCTTTTGTTCTTCGGCAAAAAAGTGTGCCCGCTGTTGCCTATGTGAAGCCCAAACCATGTTTGCGCGATCGACACAGCTCCGAAGCATGTAGGCGCAGTCCGTGTGATCGGAACTGGCCGCGACCCATCTCCGCTCGCTAGCTCAACCCACGCAATCAAAAAAGAAAACAATACTACAATCGAATGGACTTATCGCGAGACCGGATCGATCCATCCAGCAGCCGCCAATTGTCGCAAAACACGTTCGGCATCGGCTATGTCCTCGAACAAGGCTTTTAGGACCTGCGAAACACGGCTTTCCGGCCACGACGTTTGAAACGCAACAACCATTTCCCTAGCTTTTTCATGCTGTCCAGATGCCTGATAGGCAGCGATAAGATGGGCGGTGTTGATCTCGCTTATTGGACCTCCAGAACGGACCGCTTGCGTCAGGTGAGTGATCGACTTTTGGTATTCACCCGCGTGAAAATACGCATTCCCCAATGTGTTGCGCCAAGGCAGCCCCCGCCCGGGGCGATGTTGATGAAGTTTTGGGTTTGCGTTGGCTATCGCCCGTTCGAAATCGCCCGAAAACACCGAAATTATGGCATCGATTTCAAGCGCGTATAGGTCATCGGGCTCAAGCTCTAAGGCACGGCGACTGGAGGTTTGCGCTGAAGCAAAATCGCGACGTACCATTTGCGAAAAGGCCCTGGCGGAATGGCTCCATGATTTGGTCGAATCCAGTTCGAGCGCGCGTTCCGCCAATTCATTAGCTGATTGCATATAGGCCTGACGCATCTCCGCGTTGGGGGACAGCCCGGCAAGAATGGTCGACGCCTGCGAAGCCCCCGCGTAGCTGCCATAGTAGTTCGGGTCCAGTCGCATTGCCTCTTCGAACATGTCCAGCGCGGCTGAAACGCGTACCAGTTCGGGCGCAGGAAACAGCAAGCCCCGCGCCTCTTGGGTCATGTTTCTGGCCAAAAGGTTGGTGGGATTATTTTCGAACAACGCGGATCGTGCTTCAGGCGATAGCGCTTCAGGGGTTGTGTCCGTGCGCAAGAAGCTGAAATAGACCGCTGCCGCAAGCCCTGCAACAAGAGTGCCTCCCAGAACCCATCTTACCCGAAATGCGGGACGAGCCCGAGGGGCCGGCTCGGTCGTCTTAGACCTCAGTTCGAAACGAGGGGTGTAGCCCCCCTTGTCGATAAAAATACGCACCGGGTCCTCTCGACCTTCGGTGCCATAGTAAAGATCCAACCTTTGGCGCAATCTGGTGGCATCGACCCTGACCACGTTTTCTGGCGCACCATCTGCACATGGGCCTTTGTGGTACACCTCTTCCAGGATCCTTTTTCCCAAAATCATGTCTGGTCGCCCGGCCAGTTCCTGTTCGACCACGTAGGTCAGGAAAGCCCTCAGGCGTTCGGCCCCGCCGAATTCGTCGCTTTCAACAACGCGACGCAGAGCGGCTTGCTTTTCCTCTCTGTCAATTTCGGTTTCGGTCATAGGCGGGTCGCCTCACAGACAATCTGTAACGGTTACACGCCCCAAGTTACATTGTTCGGTGGCGTTTTGCATCATCCAATTGTCTGCACAACCATCTGATGGTTCAGGCTGTTTCGGAAGTTTCCGACCCGCAGGGCGATCAGGGTTCTTGGATCAGAAAACGGGATGATAGCATGACAGAGCCGCGCAATAGCCACACCCTCGCAACCGCGCTGATCGCAGGTATTTCGGTGTTGACCGGCACGCAAGTCGGCGCGCAGAGCGGGCCGATCGTCAGGGACGCCGAATACTACATTCTCGAAGCGCAGAACGGCGAAGAATGGGCGCGCGAAGATCAGGAAATCGACGCTGCACTGGCCCAATTTCAGGACGCCAATGACGGCAAGCCGCCGAATGTTCTGTATATCTTGATTGACGATATCGGCTTTGGCGATCTGGGCAGTGAAACCCTGAACATGATCCGTGGATACAAAACCCCTGCGATCAATCAATTTGCCGCCGAAGGTATGCGGCTGGCGCGGATGTATACGGAACCTTCCTGCACACCAACCCGCGTGGCTTTTATGACCGGCCGACAGCCGCATCGGAATGGGATGGGCAACACGCAGGTCGAGTTAGCGGGCTTCGGCCTAGCTGAAGATGAGGTGACACTGGCCGAGCTGTTGTCAGATGCCGGATACAACACCGCCCATATCGGAAAGTGGCACATGGGCGATATCCGCGAGTCCTGGCCAAATTACCAAGGTTTCGATTTTGCGGCTTTTCCGATCCATCAGCAGGGTCAGTTGACGATCTATCACGACGATGCAGCCGACGAGGAGGTCTCGATTGGGATCGGCGACAACAACTATGACGATCTCTACACGATGGATCGTTGGTTGCGCACTGACGCTTCGCGTTTGGCCACTGGAGTTGAAGGCGTGCGCAACGAGGACGTGCGCGAGGTCCATATGGAGCCGGGCGAACGTTGGAACGAAGCCAAGTACCATGAAATGAACGTGCGATATCAAGAGCAGGCAATGGAACAGCTACGTAGCCTTGCCGCCAAGGACGAGCCGTTCTTCTTGCAATACTGGCCGCTTTATCCGTTAACCGGACCGCGCACGACAACCAGCGAATACACGACGCCCAATGGCGGTCACTATGTCGAGAAAATGAAGCTGGTGGACACCTGGATCGGCGACCTTTTGGCCGAGATGGAGACGTTGGGCGTCGCCGACAACACCATCGTCATCATTATGGGTGACAACGGGCATTTCACAAAATACGCGCCTCAGTCAGGTTACACGCCCATGATCTTCCGGGGCGGCAAGGGTGCCACGACCGAGGGTGGCGTTCGCGTGGACGCCTTTGTTCGCTGGCCCGAGATGATCCAGGCCGGATCGGTTGTTGGCGATATGGTCCATGTCACCGATCTGTTCACAACGCTAGCGCGTGTGGCTGGGGCCACCGATGCAATTCCGCGGGATCGGGTTATCGACGGCATTGACCAGACGTCCCTGCTGCTGAATGGCGAGGCGCATGGCCGCCGGGACTACGTGTTCCTCTACAACATCGACAAGTTGGAGGCCGTGGTTAAAGAGCAATACAAGCTGGCGATCCCCGGCGGAAACATCGAAAACGCGATCCTCGCGGATTTCTACGACCTGTTTCGCGACCCACAGGAAAAATATCCCGTCTCGACCGAGATCGGTGCCTGGGGCAGCGCGAAATTCGTCAACATGATCCAGCGGCATTTCCTACGCAAACAGAAATACCCCGATACGCCTCCGGGCACCGGTGTCCCTTATGACGGGATCGTCAACCTACGTCCCGAAACCAAGGCTGTTGTCGAGGAGTTCTTCTTCATGCGGCAAACACCCGAACAATAAGTCCCCCGAGACACATCCTTTGAAACCCTATTCCGAGTAGGAGACCGCAATGATCCCGTTTATTTCTAAGAAAACAGCACTCAATACCGTTGCCATCCTGGCGCTTTCCTTTACTCAGATACCTGCGGCCACAGCGCAGACGGCCAATGCCCCCTGCGGAGAAAACCTGCCGCTTTCCGGAAAGATCACCTTTAACGGCCAAAGCTTCTCGATCCTTGTTGGGGTTCGATGGGGCAAAGGTGTTCTGACCTTGAATGACGGGCAAGAGATCCCCTTCTCGGCCAACGGCGTGAAGGCCTTGGAGTCGGGTGCTCGCGTGGGCGAGATTGAGGGTGAGGTATATGGTCTGACCGACCCGCTGGATTTTGTTGGGCAATATTTCGGAGTGGCCGGTGGTGTTGTCCCGGTTCAATCGGCTGGTGATATTACGCTGGTCAACGCTGCGTGCGTAGTGATCGTTGCGCGCCATAAATCCACGGGTGTAAAGCTGTCGGCCCCGGTCGAACAATCCATAAAGATTCAGTTCCAATGACGCCTCCGGGGGGGCGCCCAATATAGCGGCCCCACTCGACAGACCTGTAACAGGACTGGTTTCAATGCGCTTTTTGATCGTCATGCTGCTAAGTGTTTGCGCGGGGTGCGGCGGGCCCCAAAACCTTGTGGGCGTCGAAACCGCAATACCGGTTTCCAGCGTTCCGGAACTCACCCGCCATAGGATCTACATTGCGACGCCGCGCGCTCTGTCTGACGACCCAACCGAGTTCTTTTCAGGCGACCGCGCCTCTGACATGAGCTTTGCTGCTGTCGACGTCACCATCCCCCCGGATCATCAGAAAGGGAATATTGAACGACCGTCATCCCTGCCTGCCGACCCACGCAAGCATTTCGTGATCACAGCACCGCAGTTGTTCAGTGACGGAACCCAATTCCGGCAAGAAGTCAGCCGTTCGGTGCGAGCTTTGCCCCGCAATGATCACGAAGTGCTGTTGTTCGTGCATGGCTATAACACGAACCTGACCAGCGCGGTTTTGCAGATGGCCCAATTCGTCGAAGATTCCGGATATAAGGGGGTCCCGATCTTGTTCACCTGGGCTTCAAGCGGGCAGACCGTCAAATATGTCTACGACATAAACAGCGCCCTGATCGCTCGAGATCACCTGGTCAGCATGTTTTCCGTCATGGAAAGCAGCAACATTGAAGGATACGATCTAGTGGCTCATTCGATGGGCACATTCCTGGTCATGGAGGCCGGGCGGCAGATTTCAATGACGACCGGGCTGAACCCGACGGGGAAGGCCCAAAACGTCGTTCTGGCCGCACCCGATATAGATATAGATCTGTTTCTGACGCAAATTCGCAGGTTTCCGGAACAGTATCGACGGTTCGTCGTGCTTGTGTCTCAGGATGACAAGGCGCTCAGGGCCAGCCAACGGGTCGCCGGCGGTGTCTCGCGTCTGGGACAGATCCCAGCCGAGGATTTGGCCGAACTGGGCGTTAATGCAATCGACCTTAGCGCAGTCAAAAATACGGGCTCATTGGCACATTCGAAATTCAAGGACTCGCCCGAAATCGCGCAGTTGATCGGCACTGCCCTGAGTGAAAACTCAAGTTTTGAATCGGATGTCAGTTTCCCTGTGGGTCGCAAAATTGGCACCGGCATCGACGGGCTGCTGCAAGTTGTGAGAGTGGGCGGATGATTAGACCATCCAGTCGCGCCAGTAACTGCCTTGTCCTCGGCTTTAGCGAATTTCGGAAAAGGAATCCCTGAGATGCGCACAAGATTGACCGTTCTTTTGGCATTTCTATGGATCGCTGCCGTGTTGGTTGCACCCGTCGGAGCAACGGCGCAGAACACAACGACCGAGCAAGCGGCAGAAACAGCGGACGAGGCCCAGTTTACGGCGGAAGAGCTTCAGAAACTTACCGCTCCGGTTGCGCTTTATCCGGATACGCTGCTGATTCAGATCCTTGTCGCGGCGATCTACCCGCTTGAAGTGGCCAAGGCAGATCAGTTTGTTCAGGATCACGCGGACCAAGAGCCGGGCGCCCGTAAGACGCTGATCGAAGAACAGGGTTGGGATGGCAACGTGACAGTGTTGGCCACCGCATTCCCGGAAACACTGAAGAAAATGGCCGCACATACCGAGTGGACCGAAACGATCGGGGCCACAACCCCGGCCAACGCGTGGTGCAGACGACCCGCGGCGCAGATAGTCCGTCACATGCAAAATGACGCTGGTTGAGGAGAAATTGAAACATGCATCGGAAAAATTTGTCCGAAACACACCGGAGTAGCCATCAGGGAAAACGTACCCAGATCGCAGCATGGAAGCCTGCAGTCGCCTTGGCGCTGACTTTTGCACCTCTTTCCGGACAGGCTCAGGAGGCGGCATCCGAGTGGGATTTCGGACTGACCCCATATCTTTGGATGCCTAGTCTGAATGGCGACGTATCTCCGGGGCCGAGAGCGCCGACATTGGGTGTCGATGCGTCTTTCAGTGACTTGCTGGACGAGCTGGAAATCGGTTTCATGATTGCTGGATCAGCAACAAAGGACAGGTTCGGTATCTTCGGTGATCTTCAATATTTCGATTTCGACTCGGACGCTTCAACACCTGGCCCGGCATTTAGCTCAGCCGTTATCGACACGGATATTCTGATCGCAACGCTTGGCACAGAATACGTGGCACTAGCAACTCAAGCATCCGAATTGAAACTGGCTGTTGGCTTTCGGTATTATGACGTATCCATTGACGGCTCGCTAAGGGCCGGAACAGTTCCGGGCCGTGAGGTCAGCGGAGGGGACGAATGGCTTGACGGTATCTTTGGCCTTCGCGGTCGATCGAGTGTTTCAGAAGACTGGTATGTGACGGGTTGGGCATACGTTGGTGGCGGGGGATCGGATTTTACCTCGGATGTGTTCGGCGGTTTCGGCTACCGAGTAAGTAAAACCGTGGATGTGGTCGGTGGCTACCGGTACTTCTCTGTCGATCGCGAGGATGGAGACGGTTTCGTCTATGACGTTGAACAGCACGGTTTGCTTATCGGCGTGAAATTCAAGCTGTAGACAACGATAACTGTCGTCGAGTCCGTAGCTTGCAAACCAATATGAGGCTGAAATGACGATATCCATTGTGTCTCTGCGTTCGTTGTTTGTGTCCATTGGAATGATCCATCTGTCGACGGCGGCTTTGGGCACCTTGGTGTCGTTGCGCATTGCGGATTCCGGTGGCAGCCAAGAGGCAGCGTCTTTCGTCGCTGCAAGCTATTCTATGGGTTTCTTGCTTGGGTGTTTCTTTATCTTTCGGCCTTTGGCCCGGATTGGTCACATACGGGCATTTGCAGCCTCGGCGGCATTGTGCAGCCTGTGCGCCCTGTTGTTGTCGATTTCAGAAAACACCTTTGTCCTGATTGCTGCGCGATTTGCGACCGGATTGGCTACGGCAAGTCTGTATTCCATTGGGGATGCGTGGATCAACGACTCTGCACCCGCAAATAGCAGAGGGCGCATCCTGTCCATCTACTACATCGTTTTGGGTGTGACGTCTGTCGCAAGCCAGGCCTTTATCATACTGTTCTCGGGCGATTTGTCCGAAGCGTTTGTGATGATGTCCGCACTTTATTCGATTGCGATCATCGTTCTGGTGCCGACCCGAACCTCTCCCCCCAGTGTGCCTGCGCACGCGCAGTTGCGCCTTATCGCGTCCTTCCGGGAATCTCCAACCGCGTTCATCGGCGTGTTCGTGAACGGCTTCGTGTTGGCGCTGCTGCTGACTGTTTTGCCTTATCAGGCTTCGGTCGCAGGGATGAGCGCAAATATGATCGCGTTTGTCGTGGCAGCCTTCTACTTGGGACGTATTCTGTTTCAGTTCCCAATCGGCCACGCATCAGATCGAATGGACCGCCGCTATATGATCGCAGCGATGTCACTGAGCGCCGCCTTGACCGTCATGATCCTGTCAATTGCCTCACGCAACGAGGGATTTACAATCGCCGGGGAAAGCGGGCTCGTGCTGCAAGTTGTCATGATAATCGGCTCTGTGTTTCTGGGAGGACTGATCATGCCGCTCTATTCGGTCTTTGTTGCGCATGCCATGGACCGTACAGTTCCTGTTTATGTAGGCGCCACAGCTGTCACCTTGTTGTTTGTTTACACCGTCGGCAGCGTGGTCGGGCCAATTTTTGGGGGTATCGGATCTCTTCTTGGCAGTGACAGAGCGGTCCAATGGATGTGTTGGGTGCTGATGCTGGTCGCTGGTATGTTCACCGTTGTCCGCCTCAAAATGCGCGAGAGCGTCCCCCACGCTGAAGCAGCCAGTGGGGTAGCCGCGTCTCCGACGTCGGTGTCCATATCCCCAGAAACAAAAAGGCCCGAGCATTCGCGTTTCTAAGCGATTTCTGAAGGAAACTTTGCGTCGGTTTAAGCCGGTAACAAGTCAACGGCAGTCGGCCGAGGGCTGCCGCAATTACTGCACCGGGTACCCTGCGTCCGTTGTTGGGTCAGCGGAGCTTCAATGGGGTCACATAACCTTTCCCGTCAATGCTCGGTCAGTAAACTGCTTTCGCCAGAGTAGAAATTGGTAAGCTCGTCGGCCAAAGACTGATACAACAGATGTACTTCATCCAACGATGGCACGTCTAACTTGTCGATACGCTCGACATAGGGGCAGTTCACGACACAAATTGGCACACGTTCACGGTCGAAGACGGGAAAGGCAAGGTTCGTGACGCCCACTGCTGTTGCAGATGGCATACGCTCGTAACCAACTTCCCGAATACGGCTCACATGCTCTAGGAACTCACTGCGGTCGATTTCCGGTTCTCCCTGTGCCAACCGATGCATATCCAGAAGTTCTTCGATCTGCTGGTCGCTTCGAAACGCAGCCAAAACGCGGCCAGTACCTGTGTTGCTTAGGCCAATGACGGTGCCTACGCGCAACGAAAACACCCAATTTCCTGGGGCCGAAACCGAAGCAACGACGACGATGTCTCCATTGCTTTCCATACCAAGGTGACAAGACTGCCAGGCAAGTCTGGTGACTGCGCGCATTTTGGGGGAGGCAACCTCCATCAGGCGTTCAATTGGTGGATGCCCCTGGGACACTGCGAACATTTTCAGGCTTAGGGAGTAAAGATCACCGTCCTTCGATCGAACGACATACCCCCGCCGCACCAAGGTGGATAGCATTCGGTAAATTTCGCTTTGCGAACGTTGCAAGGCTCGCGCAATTTCACCTTGTGATATTCCGTCGCCGTGTAGGGCAAGAAGCTCAATAATATCAAGTCCTTTTTCTAACGCTGGAGCGCGGTATTTCTCGGACGAATTTGCCACTTTGCCCTCCTTGTCAGGCCGATGAGTCTGAGCGTTCGATCATCGCTTGGGTCGTAATCAGAAGTCAATGTTGATTTATAAATGAAAGTATGATTTGCATTTAAATAATATAGTGGGGAGGAATCGTGGTAGAAAAGACCGCCCAAGCCAAATTCCAGAGCGCTGACGCACTGCTGGTCTGAGCGAGGCTGAAGTCCAATGTTAAACCCAGGCTAAAGACGGCTGGCTTTGATCGCTCACATCGGCCAACACATAACATCTGAACTAATGATCGAGATCGATATGAACCCAACTCAGGGCCGAATGGCCGGAAAAAAAGCTTTGGTTACCGCTGCGGGGCAAGGCATCGGACGCGCCAGCGTCGAGAGGTACGTGGCCGAGGGCGCTCAGGTGATAGCTTGCGACATCAACGACGACACCTTGGCTGAACTGGCCGAACTCGAAGGTGTCACCGCGTTGAAGCTGGATGTCACAGACGCGGATGCAGTGACAGAAGCGGTGGAGCAAACCGGTCCTCTGGATGTTCTGTTCAACTGCGCAGGCTTTGTGGGCGCGGGCTCGATCTTGGATTGTGACGAGGGCCAGTGGGATTTCAGTTTTGATCTGAACGTCAAGGCAATGTACCGGCTGGCCAAGCTGGTGCTGCCGGGCATGTTGGAGGCCGGCGGGGGGTCGATCATCAACATGTCCTCGGTTGCGTCATCGATTAAGGGTGTGCCGAACCGGTTCTCTTATTGCACGTCCAAGGCTGCGGTGATCGGGCTGACAAAGTCAATTGCAGCGGATTTCGTAACACAGGGCATTCGCTGCAACGCAATTTGCCCCGGAACCGTAGACAGCCCCAGTTTGCATGACCGTTTGCGGGCAACTGGTGACTACGATCAGGCACTGAAAGACTTTATCGCGCGGCAACCGATGGGGCGGATTGGCCACGCAGACGAGATTGCAGCGCTGGCGACCTATCTGGCCAGCGATGAAAGTGGATTTACCACTGGACAGACTTTCGCCATCGACGGCGGCTGGACCGTGTAAGCAAGGAGAGACTTAGATGAAACTGCTGCGTTATGGCCTGGCTGGTCAGGAAAAGCCGGGGCTGCTGGATGGAAACGGCGCGATCCGTGATTTGTCGGGCACGATTGGAGACATCTCGGGCGAGGTGTTGTCCGATGCCGGTCTTGATGCTTTGCGAGCGATCGACACGGCAACCTTGCCGTTGGTCGAGGGCAACCCGCGCATTGGGGCCTGTGTGGGCCAGGTGGGCAAGTTCATCTGCATCGGCCTGAACTATGCCGACCACGCCGCCGAAAGCGGCATGGAGCTGCCCGCCG